>JASHTU010000502.1 GCA_030040395.1 Acidobacteriaceae bacterium | reverse complement strand
AGGGAGAAGGCCAGATAGCAGATGCCCGTAAAGAATGCGAAGAAGCTTTGCACAGCTCCGATCCGCGAATTCGCGCGACCGCCGAAGCTGCACTGAGAGATATGGCGGGAACAAGATAGGTTTCGACCGCAACGAGGCGCCCGGAAGTTGAACTCGCGATGAAGAATGCTCAGCCTCAGTCGCCCGGGACCCCCGAGAGAATGAGCCTGCACCATTTCCAAACGCATACAGTAGAGTTACACGTATGGGATGTGACGGCTTTCCAGCACTCCCTTGATATAGCCGATGGCGAAGATCTTGCCGGTCACCCCGTAACCCGGCTCCACGTGTGTCTCTCCGTCCATAATTGGATCGTGGTCGGGACGGATCGGACCGTGAAAGCCGTTATCATAGAGCGCCTGGAAGACTTCGCCGAAATCAATGTCTCCGTTGTCCTGAAAGGTCTCGGCAAAGTGCTCGCGCGTGCCCCTGACGTTGCGGCAGTGGGCAAAAAAGATTTTGTTCTCTCGGCCCCACGCCCGCGCCAACGCCGGAAGGTTCTCGCCCATGAGGTGAAAGACCGACATTTCGAAGGTTACCCCGTTGAAAGGGCTAGGCAGGATCTTCATCACTCGTCGGTAGGCGTTGGCGTTGATAATGATCCTGGAAATCCCGCGCAGATTGGGGATGGGCGGATCGTCTGGGTGCAGAGCCATCTTGACGCCCGCCTTTTCCGCGGCCGGCATCACCGCTTTGAGGCAATACTCCATGTTGCTCCACATTTTTTCGGCGCTGATCTGACCCCATTGAGTTGGTCCCAGGGCCTCGGCGGTGGCGATGTCGAAATCCATCGTCGAACTATCGCATCGGCTAGACGTATGCAGATTAGAGCGATACCAATCGATGCCCGCCATAAAGTCGTAACACACCAAGTCAATGCCGTTCTTGCCGAGCGCCTCGAGCGCCGCTTTATAGTTCGCTATTTGGTCGTCGCGGCCAGGAAGACCAAGCTTGATCTTGTCCGCGTCCACGGGATGGCTTTCGATGCCCGCGATCTTCAGTCCGGCAGCCTCGTAGTTCGCCTTCAACTTACCAATGGCGTCGGCATACTGGTCGTGTCGAAGGTTGCGCAGAATCATATCGGTTCCCGCGATGCCGTGTGTGACTCCAATTTGCTCTGATAGCTTGACACGGTGTGGATCACGGATGCCCCAGATCAAGCTCAACGTGATCGCCGTTCCGGAAGCGCCCTGGTCATGATCCGCCTTGCGTGGCGAATTCCGCGACGCTAGCGCCGCGAGGGCGGAGGGCGTGGCGGCAGCGGTGGCCATGGTGGCCAGAACTCCTTTAAGATATTCGCGACGATTGGATCTCAAAATAGCTCTCTATTCTCTCCTCATCTTTTTCGGAATTTTTTGGCGGGTCTCGCGCTATCGATCGGCCCGGCGCCTTCCCTTTAATCTGACGTGGCCGGCTTGGCTTTCGTCTCAGGCCTTTCAATTTCCAACATACAAGGTCGAATCCACCGAACCCCGCCATTTTTCCTTCCTGCAATCGCAAATGGGGAATCGAATTCTTCCTTTTCATCGAGGGCGACAGAGCTCTCACCTTTCTGCCCGCAAAAGGCTTACACGCGAAGGAAAACTTGCGCGAACCTCTCTTTTTTCAATCATCCGGTTCGAATTGGAAAATGAGCGCCATCGGCCCATTATCGCGCTTCATCCGTCGTTATGTATAATCCAACGACGTTACACTCAAACTTTTCGGAATCGCCGACAAGCTCCCCGGCGCCATCAAGGAGAATGATGAAGAAGTCGACTATCGCCGCCCTTATCACCTCAACTTTGCTTGGGACCTTTGCTCATGCTCAGGTCAAGCAAACCAAGGAACAGATCATGTTCTACACCGCGGACTGGAAGGGCGAGCGCTTTCCCGATGGCCGTCCGAAAGTTCCCGACGACTTGCTCAAGCGCGCTCTGGATGTCTCCACGGAAGATGTTTGGGATTTTCTGCGTGGCCGTGGCTATGAAAACCAATTTGAGGGCACCTGGCAGGCGCTGCACATGGACAAGGCTGTCACGGGCCGCGCCTTAACCGTCCAGTACATGCCATCCCGCCCCGATGTCACCAAAGCAGAAGCTGCGGAAGGCAAGTCGGAAGGACGCATCCCCTGGGAATTCAACAATAGCTGGCCCATCCAGGAGTTAGTTCAGGGTGATGTCTACGTCGCCGATGGCTACGGCAAAATCGCCGACGGCACCCTCATCGGCTCCAATCTTGGCAATGGAATCGCCGCGCACACGCACAGCGGTTTCATCTTCAACGGCGGCATCCGCGACCAAGAAGAAAACCGCGAAATCCCAGACTTCAACGGCTTTTACAAGGGCTACGATCCCTCCTTTTGGATGCAGGAGGAAATCACGTGCATTAATTGTCCCATTCGCATTGGTCACGCCGTAGTTTTGCCCGGAGACCTGGTGATAGCCAACGCGGAAGGAGTGCTCTTCGTTCCCGCCATTCTGGCTGAGCAGGCCATCAGCACCGCCGAATTCACCAATCTCATGGATGCGTACAACTTCGAGCTCAATCGCGAAGGCAAGAACGGCGGCCAGTTCGAAGGCGGTTGGAACGCCGAGAAATTCGCGGGCTTCAAACAGTGGGTCGAAGCTCATCCTGACCAGCTGAAGATGACCAAGGAGGAGTTCGAACAAATGTACAACGAGACAATGGAGCGCATGAATCGACGCAATTCCGGCGCGGGCCGCCCCCCCGGTCACTAGCCGTCGGATTGTCTCCTCCCTGACCGATAACCTTCACGCTGCGTAATTTAACAACCCCGCCCCTGCGCCATTCGCGGGAGTGGGGTTCCCTTCTTTCTTGAAAGCAGGTTGCGCGTATCCGCCCCAAATCGTTGACTCAAGAGTCTCTGAGGTCGCAAATATGAATCGATTGAGCCGCACGCTAATCCCGGCGGACGTGATGAAATAGGAATTGCGCAGATGGTCCCCAACCGGTCTCCGGCCGAGCGCAGAAAATCTTTGCGGGAACGGAGCTTTCCTTCCCAGACCCGCGATCGCCTCGCAGTCGTTTTCGTCTTTGCCGGCTCATGGATCGATCTGGATATCTGCATGATTTGGAAAGGACTTCTTTTTGCTTGACAATGAGTTTTGGGTCCCATATAAGGCACCGCAGGGCTACAGCTCTCGACGTTTCCGAAGCGCTCCAACGTCGACCCGGTAAGATGAGGAAGAACGCATGGACCCCTCCCGCAGACCGGCCGGGATCAGTGAATTTCCCGCTCGGTAACCAAGCGCGGCCTGCGTCTATGCTTTGCACGGAAAATTGGGCGATCGATAAAGTGATAGCGGCGATTTATTCATCAGCTTAGGGGATAGCATGAAGAAAATGCAGTTGTGCGCGGCGCTGGCTTCCGGATTCGCGCTCTGTGCGGTCGGCTTATATGCGGCGGCACAACACCAAACCAGTGGAAACACGATCGAGGACTGGCCCGCTTACGGAGGACAGCCGGCGGCGGACCACTATTCGAGCTTGTCCCAGATCAATCGCAGTAATGTCGACAAGCTGGCGGTGGTCTGGAAGTACGACACGGGTGAACGAGGAGAAATAGAGGCAAACCCGCTTGTTATCGGCCGCGTCCTTTACACGTTGACCCCGAATCCAGGCGTGATTGCCCTCGATGCCGCCACCGGCAAGCTGTTGTGGAAGTTTACCCCCGACATCGGCGGCCGCGCGCGGGCGAGGGGCGTCTCCTATTGGACCGATGGCCATGATAGCCGCATCTTCGCCGGCTTTCGTTATTATCTCTACGCGATCGACGCAAAAACCGGCAAATCGATCCCGGGTTTTGGCGAAGACGGCAAAATCGATTTGCGCAAAGGCCTCCGTGAGCCTTATGAACTACAGTCGACGTCCCTAACTTCTCCGGGAGCAATTTACAAAGACCTTATCATTATTGGCGGAGAAGATCCTGAGACGCATCCGGCCCCGCCTGGAGACATTCGCGCCTACGACGTGCGCACCGGGGCCTTGCGTTGGACGTTCCACACCATTCCCCGCCCGGGCGAGCCGGGATATAACACCTGGCCCAAGAGGGCCTGGAAAGACGCCGGCGCCGCCAATAACTGGGCAGGCATGAGTGTCGACACCAAGCGCGGCATAGTCTACGTTCCGACCGGCTCCGCGGTCTTCGATTTCTACGGAGGCGACCGTGTCGGAAACGATCTGTTTGCCGACACGCTGCTGGCTCTGAACGCCGAGACCGGCAAATTGATCTGGTATTTTCAAGGCGTCCACCACGATGTTTGGGATCGGGACTTTCCCGCCCAACCGCCGCTGCTGACAGTCATGCGCGACGGCAAGAAAATTGACGCCGTTGCGCAAACCACGAAGTCGGGCTATGTATATCTCTTCGATCGCGTCACCGGCAAGCCGCTGTTTCCGATCAGGGAATCCCCCTATCCGGCCAGCACCGTGCCGGGCGAAATAACTTCGCCCACCCAACCCTTGCCCACTCTGCCCGCTCCCTACACCCATCAAAGCGTCACCCTGGATTCGCTCACCAACCGCACGCCTGAGGCGCACGCTTGGGCAGAGAAACAGTTCAAGACATTTATCGGCGGCGGGCAGTTCGTTCCTCCGAGCGTGGACAAGTTGACCGTGGACATGCCGGGCTTTGCCGGCGGTTCTGAATGGGGTGGTCCTGCGGTGGATCCAAATACGGGCGTGCTCTATGTCAACGCTAACGACACGGCATGGCTGGTTGGACTTACAAAGCCTCCACCGCCGGGAAGTTTAGGCGAGCGCGTATACCAGAATCAATGCAGCATGTGCCACGGTCTTACACGCGGAGGCTCTCCGCCTTCGATTCCTTCATTGCGCGGAATCGAAGGTATTCTCACCGATTCTGAAATCGCCGCCATTATCCGCCAGGGTAGGGGCCGCATGCCTCCGTTCAATAACTTGAGGGACAACGAGGTTCAATCGGTAGTGGACTACCTGACGAGGATTCCGCAGCAGCAGCAATTCCGGCGTCCGCTCAGCGGTGTGGCAGGAGCGGGAGTAGGGGCCGAAACCAGCGCCGCTGTCAATGACATGCCATACAAGACCATCGCCTTTCGCCGCTTCCTCGACCCTGAAGGTTATCCGGCGACGGCGCCGCCGTGGGGCACTTTGAGCGCCATCGACATGAACACGGGCAAATATCTATGGAAAATCCCGTTCGGAGAGTACCCGGAGTTAGTGGCAAAAGGCATGGCCAACACAGGCTCCGATAACTACGGCGGCCCCGTGGTTACTGCGGGCGGTCTGCTATTTATCGGCGCCTCAGTTTTCGACGATGAGTTTCACGCCTACGATAGCAGCACCGGAAAGCTTGTATGGGAGACTAAACTTCCCTATGCCGGCTTGGCTACGCCTTCTACCTACATGGTGGATGGGAAACAATATGTGGTAATCGCCGCCAGCGGAGGGCAAACAAGCAGGGAACCTCAAGGCGGAATGTACGTTGCTTTCGCGCTGCCGTAACCCTCGTACACCGTACGCGTTTTCGTTGATGCTTCGCGCGGAGGCTGAGCTATTTGGAGTTTCCCCAGCGTAGGAGTGTGCAACTCGGGCTCTTTAGAGTGACCCAATATGACTTACTCCTCGAACCTGAGCGCCCTGCGAACGGGGACGTGGGTCGTTGCTTCCTTTTGATGCACTCAACAGACTACGCCTATCTCGAACGGCGGTGCGTGGGGATGCCTCTCCGATGGTTCAAAATAACAGCTTTTACCGCGGGTACACAGAATAGGACTTGACAAACGTGCTAGGGCGGAGCTAAAGTCTCGCCCCAAGTCTGAAGTTGTCTCACCTATCGATCATAATAACTGAGGGAACACCATACAAGTCTCAACATAACGCACAGGGAGGTCATCCATGAAGGGTTTTCGGGAAGGCAGCATCGACATCAGTTTCTTGGCAATGACCGGAATGCTGAGCGGACAAGGAACGCTGCGCGGGCACTCGGGAACCACTGTCGGCCGCAAGGTACGGGGATATTTGCAGGCGCATTACACGACTATCGCCGCCTTTGTCTGCCTGATCGGCACACTTACTCTCTGCTGCGGTGCGCTGCATGCCCAAAATGCGTATGGATCGGTGGTAGGATCAGTTACTGACAACTCGGGCAACGTAGTCGTGGGCGCAACGGTCACCCTGACTAATGTGGGCACCGGCGACAAACGGAATATGGCGACGAACGGCGCTGGCGATTACGACTTTGTGAATATTGTGCCGGGCAACTATCGAGTTGATGTGGAGGACACGGGCTTTAAGCACTTCACCCGAATCAATGTCGTCGTCCAGGTGCAGGGCTCCACGCGTGTAGACGCCGCTCTCGCGGTCGGAACAGTCAGTCAGACCGTGGAAGTCACCTCCGCGGCGCCGCTCATCGAAACGCAGCAGGCTACGGTTGGCCAGGTCGTGGAGGGCAGAGTTGTCAGCGACATGCCCTTGAACGGGAAAATGGTCTTCAACCTCCTCGCACTCACGCCCGGCGTTGTTCCGCAGGGCGGAACCGCGGCCTCGGCGTCCAATGCGGCCTCAGGTAATGAAGGCAACGCCTTCTCTCAAGGCAACTACCAAATATCGGGTGGCATTCCCAATACCGAAGCCGTCTTTGTGGATGGCGCGCCCATCAACAACGGTTACATCAATGCCATTTCCTATGCTCCGGCCCAGGAATCGATTCAGGAATTCCGCATCGAAGCCAACAATATCGGACCGGAATTCGGCAGCACGGAAGACGGCGTGATGACCATGATCACCAAGAGCGGAAACAATGATTTTCACGGCGACAGCTACGACTACCTGCGCAACACGGTGCTGAATTCCAACACGTTTTACGGGGACCGCGCGCACGCCAAGAAGCCCGCATTCATTCAGAACCAGTTCGGCGCCACGCTGGGCGGCCCCATCAAAAAAGACAGGTTGTTCTTCTTTTTCAGCTATGAAGGCATTCGCGCTGCCATCGGGTCCACGGCTACTGACTCGGTGCCCAACTACACCATGGATGGGGCCGGCGACATTACTCTGAACAATCTGACTAAGGCCATTACCGATCCGGGATATTGGACGACTTCTCCCTGCTCGGGGGCCGGCTGCCCCGACTCGGGCGAGGTCTCGACCTGGACTGCGGCGGCTCCGGGAACCACGTTCCCGAATTACACCATTCCCGCCAACCGCATCAATCCGACGGCGAAGGCCATGCTCTATCTCTGGCCGCAGCCCCAAC
Organism: Acidobacteriaceae bacterium; assembly: GCA_030040395.1. Classification (GTDB taxonomy): domain Bacteria; phylum Acidobacteriota; class Terriglobia; order Terriglobales; family Acidobacteriaceae; genus Telmatobacter. The sequence continues at coordinate 14,861 of JASHTU010000502.1, read as the reverse complement.
CAGCCTTCGCTAATCTGAACGTTAACAATTACATCATCAACACCACGGTCCGACCCGTGCTGAATCAATACACTTCCCGCATGGACTGGAACGCCAGCGCCAAGCAGCGTATCTTCGGGCGTTACACGTTCCACCGATTCGTTCAGCCGGGAGCTCCGCCCTTTGGCGTCATCACGAGCAATCTCACCTTGGCTCGGAACACCGTGAATAGTATGGTGCTGGGCGATGACGTTACGCTCAACTCCAAGACGGTCCTGAATCTGGATCTTTCCTATTTCCGCGACGTGGGCTGGAGCGGAGCTACGGGCATCCCTTTCAACCTTACCCCCTTTGACTGGCCGGCGGCCACCGTCGCCCAACTTGACAGCCCGGTGCTCCCGCGCGCCACAGTATCGGGCTACACAACCAATGGAGGAGGCGGGCAATACATTCCCGCGACGACCGAGAATTACGCGCTCTCGGGCAGCTTGACCAAGCTGCTGGGACGTCACACAATCCTGGCAGGCGGGGAATTCCGGCGAGCGCCCGATAACTACGGCCAGACCAACTCCACCGACGTGGAGACTTTCAACTTCAATACCGACTTCAGCAACAACGCGTTCGCTAACTTCCTGTTGGGCATTCCCCAGGCCACCATTGAAGAGAACGTCATCATCCCGGCGAACGTGATGTATTATGCCGGCGCTTACCTGGGCGATACTTACCACGTAAACAACCGCTTGACCCTCGACCTCGGAATCCGCTGGGAGTACCCGGGATACTGGAAGGAGCGGCACGACCGGCAAGGCGTGTTCCTTGCCAACTTGACCAATCCCATGGCGGCGACCACGGGCCTGCCTCTAAAAGGCGATGAAGTTCTTGTGAATACATCCGCGTATCCCCATAGAACCAATGAAATCCCCGTTTATCATGATTTCGCGCCGCGCCTCGGCGCCGCATTCCGGCTCACGCCCCGAATGGTGATCCGCGGAGGATGGGGGTTATTCTATGCGCCGACGGCAGCCATCCAGCAGGATGCGCAGCCCTACCAGAATCCCGTAGAGCTTGCCTTCACCAACCTGGCGGCAGGCGCAAACGCGCCAACTAATTCCCTCGACAACCCATTCCCAACCGGGGTTCTACAGCCGGTGGGCAGAAGCGCCAACTACGAAAGCGTAATCGAGGGACAAAATGTCGATGCGGTGGTCCCCAAGGAGCCATCGACCTATACCGAGCAATGGAACGTGGATTTCGAGCGGGATTTCGGTCACAACATGATGGTGGACATTGCCTACGTGGGCAATCATGGAATTCACCAGCAGGGGCCGGCCGGCCTGAACGACACCGGTTATTCCATGAATCAGCTCCCCGACCAGGATGACTCCATGGGGGCGGCGCTGTCGGCTCCCGTGGCAAATCCGCTCATCGGCGTGGGCACACTCATCACGTCGGGGAATCTTTCCGGCCCCACCATCCCCGCTGGACAGCTCCTGCGTCCGTATCCTCAGTATTACCAGCTTTACAACGCCGCGGCCGTCCTCTATTTCTCGAAATATAAATCGCTGCAGGTCAAATTCCAGAAGAGGTTTGGCTCCGGGGGCACGCTGCTGGGCGTCTATACCTGGGCCAACGACTTCGGCAACGCAGATACTCAGACCGGCTTCCAGGAAGGCATTCAACCCGGCGAAGTGCAAGACTTCACAAATCTCGCAGCCGAAAACTCTCAGCTCAGCTATAACATTCCGCAGCGCACAGTAATCAGCTACGTACTGGACGCGCCTGTCGGTCAGGGCAAATTCTTGCTTGGCTCCGTAAAGCCCGCCACGAACAGGGTTGTTGGCGGCTGGGGCCTGGACGGAATCACAACTTTCCAGAGCGGATTCCCGCTGATCTTTCTTGAACAGCCCACGCAGCTCACCGCCAACTTCGGCGCCGGATCGCCGCGCCCCAACGTGGTTTCAGGCTGCAATAAGATGATCGGAGGGTCGGCGTTTTCCAAGACCCTTCCAGGGGCAACCTGGTTCAACACCTCTTGCTTCGCCCAGACGGGACCCTACGCCTTCGGAAACGAGCCGCGGGTCGATCCCGACCTGCGCACCCAGGGCATCGCCAACTGGGACATGGCCATCTTTAAGCAGACCCAGATCACTGAGCGCTTCGGATTCCAGTTTCGCGCCGAAATGTTCAATACTTTCAACCGTGTTCAATTCGGTTACCCGGGCATCACCTGCTGCTCTGCCGTCGGCTCCGGCACCGGCGTGGCTTCCAGCACCTCGTTCGGAGTCATCAGCGGTTTATTCAGCACGAACAATCCGCGGCAGATTCAGTTCGCGATGAAAGTAACCTACTAGATTTCGAGGCGGCGGGGGCTGCCACACTTTTCCCCGCCGCATGATCTGAAGATAGCTGCTCTCCGCTTTACCGCTGGAAGAGCAAAATCGTCGAGCATCCGTGCTGCGGATGCCTCGATGGCCTGAAGGAGGCTGCCTATGCGAAAAAATGAAGAAGAACAATTGGCCCCCGAACTCACCGGGATATTCGCCAACCCCGACCGCAGGGAATTCGTGAAGCTTGCCGTTGGCGGTGCGCTCGGCGCCTCTGTGTTCCTGTCGGCGTCCAAGAGCGCGTCGGCAACCGTGCATCCTAACGCTCCGGGATTCAAATTGACCGGGCAGGCCCCTGCCAAGCCCACGGATGATGAGCTTCTTTTCTTCAAGCAGATTGGCGCCGAGTACGTCAGCGTGGCGTCTACTCCGGATTTGCGCACCGCGGAAGGATTCATGCAGATCAAGAAACGTTATGCGGAGGCGGGAATTACAGTTTGGAATATTGGCAACTCCAGCGTCCATAACATGCCCGAAGTTACGTTAAACCTTCCCGGACGCGATCAGAAGATAGAGGAGTACAAACAATACCTCCGCAATCTTGGCCAAGCGGACATTTATTACACCACATACGCCCATATGGGCAACGGCATCTGGAGCAGTGGCCGAGCCACCATCCGCGGGGCCGAGGCGCGAGAGTTCGACATGGCGAGCCCCAATAAGGTGGGTGTCTGGAACGACATTAAGTATTATGAACCTCTGTCACACGGAAGAGTTTTTTCGCAAGAAGAGATTTGGGACAACTACACTTACTTCATCAAACAGGTCGCTCCGGTAGCGGAGGAAAACAGCGTGCGCATTGGAATTCACCCCGACGATCCGCCGGAGCCGATTCTCGCGGGGGTTCCGCGCTGCATCTTCGCTAACTTTGAAGGCTATAAGCGCGCAATGGAAATCGCCAACAGCCCGAATGTCGGCATTTGCCTTTGCTGCGGGTGCTGGAACGAAGGCGGACCCAAACTTATGCATAAAGATCCTGCGGAAATGATCCGCTACTTCGGAAAAGAGAAGATTTGGAAACTGCATTTCCGCAACGTCAGCGCGCCTCTGCCGCACTTCATTGAGACCTTCATGGACAATGGATATTATGACATGTATCAAATTGCGAAGGCCGCCGTGGAAGTGAATTTTGACGGGATTGTCATTCTTGACCACACGCCCACCATAGTGGGTGGCCGCGACGCCGAATATGCGTATGGCTTTGCGTATATGAAAGCCTTGTTCTATCGGGCGCATGCCGAAGCGCTCGCTCGCGCATAGCGATCGTTTGCCGGCCTTCAGCGTGAAGAGTATGCTTGCGGTGGGGAAATGAAGGAGTTTCGCTATCTCGCTTCTTCGTTTCATCAGCGTGTTATAAGATGAGAAACATTCGACCGCGGGCGCATGAGCTTTCCAGCGCTCAATGAGCGGGGCTGTTTTCTTGCGCGCGTTCTGTCTTTGGTTCTGAGGGATAGAGCATGAAAATTCCGAATACTCACGTCATCGCTTTCGTTTTTCTTGCAGCCGCTTTGCAGTTTCAGACGGGTTGGACTCAAGGTGCCGATTCTGCCACCGGCAACCCTTGCGCTTCTCTTCCCGATGCTCATGTTCCGCAGGCGTCAATCTCCAACAACCTGATTCATGCAGTCATCTACCTGCCGGATCCCACCAATGGCTACTATAGATCGACGCGCTTTGACTGGGCGGGAGTTATTCCGTGCCTGGCTTATAAAGGCCATACTTATTTTGGAGCTTGGTCCCCAAATCATAACCCGCTGGTCGCCGACTCCATCGCAGGGCCGGTGGAAGAGTTCCGTTCTGCGGACGGAGCCCTGGGTTACGGTGACGCCAAAGACGGCGGCTTGTTCGTAAAGCCCGGTGTCGGCGTGTTGCGCAAAGTAGGCGACGCGCCGTATAAGTATATGTTTTTCTACCCGATTGTCGACACCGGAAAATGGACTGTGCACGCAAAACCCGCTGAGATCTCCTTTACGCAGCGACTTCATTCATCGATAGGCTATTCCTACCTTTACACAAAGGTATTACAGCTCGTGAAAGGTCAACCCGTAATGGTGATTCACCACTCCATGAAGAACACCGGCACAAAAATCATCGACACCGACGTTTACGAGCATGATTTCTTCATGATCGATAACACGCCAACCGGCCCCGGCATCGTGGTTCACTTCGCATTCACGCCCAATGCAACCAGACCACTGCAGAACGGCGGGGAGATTGAGGGGAACGATCTTGTTTATCACGAGGAGCTGCAGCCAAGGCAATCAGTCACAAGTTTTTTGACCGGCTTCTCAAACAGAGCTTCCGATTACGACTTTACCGTGGAAGACCGGAACACTGGAGTTGGCGTCGAGCAATCGGGCGATTCCCCAATGTCGAACTTCAATTTCTGGTCGGTGCGCACTACAGTTGCTCCTGAAGCCTATGTTCATTTGCACATCCTTCCCGGTCAGGCCCAAGACTGGAACATTCGTTATCGCTTCTTTGCAAAATAATTATCCCATCGAATTCTGCAAACGAGAGCTGAAAAGAGAATCTTCAAGAGTTACCGCGGCGAGCTGATTGTTATAGATCGGACCGCCTCACCTTACAAGTCTGCAGCTTGAGCGTCGGCCCGATAACTTATGTAAGTTTTCAAACACGCTATGGAGAACAACGGTCGCGTAAGATGCTTTCCGCCTCCGCCAAAGCAATGCCTCGAAGTAGATAGACTTTGTTGCGCCCCGATTTCCCGCTCAGCAACTCGATGGCGTTCTTCGGCAAAGAAAATGTCTCCGCGAGAAAGGCGACCAAAGCTGCGTTGGCGCGACCTTCAAGCGGCGGCGCCTGAACAGCGACCTTCAATTGCGCGCCGACGCCGTCGCCATACACGCCGGCGATGGCCGTCTTCTTCGCGCCTAACTGGACGCGCACCGCCAGCGCCACCCCGCCGGGCGTTACGCGCAGCATTATCTCCGCTCCGGGACGCGCTTGCCAAAAAGCGCCGATCCCACGCGAATCCGCGTAGCGCCTTCGGCGATGGCTAGCGCAAAGTCACCGCTCATGCCCATGGAGAGTACGTCGAAGCTCAAACGCGGATGCGCCGCGGCCCAGCCATCGCGCCACCTGCGCAAGCTTCGGAAGCACGCTCGCGTTACAGTTTCCGGCGCCCCCCACGGCGCGATGGTCATCAACCCGCGCATTTGCAAGTTTTCGAGATCGGGCAACAGCTCCAGCAGGCGGGCCATTTCCGCCGACTCAGGCTCCAGCCCCGCCTTTGTCTCTTCGGGGCTCAGTTTCACCTCGATGAGCGCTGGTAAATGCTTGCCGCACTTGGCCGCCGCCTCGTTCAGCCGCTCGGCCAGGCGCGCGGAGTCGACCGAATCGATCCCGTCAAAAAGCTCCGCCGCGCGGGCCACTTTGTTCGATTGCAAATGACCAATCAGATGCACGCGGACCCGCTCTTGCACCCCTCCCGTCCAAAGTTCCGCCGCCCGCAGGGCCTTGGCCGCGAACTCTTGCACGCGATTTTCGCCAAACAGCGTCAGCCCCAGGCCTGCGGCCTCGCCCAGCGTCTCCGCGGGAAGCGTCTTCGAGACCGCCATCAGTTCAACTTCACCGCGCGGGCGACCCGCGGCGCGACAAGCCGACTCGATTGCTTCTTCCAGCTTCTCGAGATTTGCTTTGAGCCCCGTCATCCTTTTGGCGCCGCGCTCTCTTCCGGCTTTCTCATGGTTCTGGATTGTGCCTGAGCCCGGCGATCATGGGCGGCATGGTCCTGGCCACCGGGATCCAGCTCCGCAGCACCCAAAGCCGGTTGAAGCACATACCGATAAGAAAGACCACAAAGAACCCATCGCTTTGCGCGGCGTCGCAGCCGGGAAAGACCGTTGCTATCGCAATCCTTCTTGATGCCGGCCTTCACAGAGAGGTCCTCACCGTCCGTGCTCCTCGAGGAACTTCTCCGCTTCGAGCGCCGCCATGCAGCCCGATCCGGCGGCCGTGACCGCTTGCCGGTAGCGCCGGTCCTGCACGTCGCCGCACGCAAATACCCCGGAAACCACCTGGCCATTGCGCGTCGTAAACACGTTATTGATGGTCTTAATGTAACCTTCCTCGTCGAGGTCGATGTGCCCGGCGAACATCTCTGCGTTAGGCACGTGGCCGATGCCCAGAAAAAGACCGCCGACAGCCAGATTGGAGGACTCTCCATTAACCACGTCGCGGATCCGCACCCCCTTCACTTCCTTGTCCTCGACGCCCAGCACCTCTTCTACTACCGTATTGGTGCGCAGCTCGATGTTGGGATGCGCGATGACGCGCTCCAGCATGATCTTCGAAGCTCGGAAATGCTCACGCCGGTGCAGCACGGTCACCTTGGCGGCGAAGCGAGTAAGGAAGAGCGCTTCCTCCATCGCCGAGTCGCCGCCGCCCACCACGGCAATCTCCTTGCCGCGGAAAAAGAACCCGTCGCAGGTGGCGCAGCTCGACACGCCGTGGCCGATCAGCGCCTGTTCGCTGGGCAAGCCTAGCCAGCGCGCGCTGGCCCCCGAGGCGACAATTATCGTGCGCGCGTGGATTTCGCCCGCCGAAGTTTGCAGCCGCATGGGATGCGCTTCCACTTCGACGGCATTCAGGTGCGCCAGCTCGAAGCTTGCGCCGAACCGCTGCGCCTGCTTCTTCATGTTGTCGATCAGTTCCGGCCCCTGAATGCCCTCCGGCCAACCGGGAAAGTTTTCGACCATCGTGGTGATGGAAAGCTGCCCCCCGGGCTCGTGGCCCTCCAGCACCAGCGGTTTCAAGCCGGCGCGCGCGGTGTAGATCGCCGCCGTCAGTCCGGCGCACCCGGAGCCAAGAATCACTGTCTCGCGTATCTCTGCCATGGATGTCCCGTGTCGATTGTAGACGGAGGAGTCGCCCCGAACCCGGCCAACTTCTGTTTACAGGCCTTTTGATCTGCTCCCAAAACGCCCAAAGCGCCGTTTTTCATGCGTGAGCTCCAGCCTCGCGGCCCGGAAAACCGAGCCTTGTTCGCCTGCAATTTCTCCGCCCCAGATATGATGATTCCCATGGCCAATCTGACTCTCATCTACGGGCTGCGCCTGCTTCCCGAGGGCGAAGTGGTGGAGATCGAAGACGCGACCCTCAAGCTGGCGAACGGCCATCTGGCGCACGTGACCATGCACACCATTGAAGGCTCGCGTAAAGAAATCGAGCGCCAACTACTACGCAGCCTCGACGCGTTCTTCGACTTTTACCCAGAAATCTAAGGCCTTGCCCCACCGCCGTATGGAATAATCGCCGGGTGAATCCTGCCGCCTCCGCCCATGAGTGGTATCTGCTGGCCTGCGTGGCCGGCACGGTCCTGCTGCTCCTGCTGCTGGTCATGCGCTTTCGACTTCACGCCGCGGTCGGCCTCGCGGTGGTGGCCTTCGCTCTCGGCATCGCATCGGGCATGCCGCTCAAGCAGGTTCCCTTATCCTTTACCGCCGGAGTCGGGAACATGATGGGCCATATCGCCATCATTCTCGCCATGGGCGCCATTCTCGGCCAGCTTCTGGCAAGTTCCGGCGCGGGAGCCGCACTGGGCAAAGCCCTGGTCGAAGGATTTGGTCCGAAAGGCGTGCCCTGGGCGCTGCTCGCCCTGGGTATTTTGGTGGGATTGCCGGTGTTTTTCGAGGTCGGCCTGGTTCTGCTCATGCCTATCATCGTGGACGCGGCTCGCCGCAGCGGAAAGCCTCCCGCGCTGGTCGGCCTGCCGGTGCTGGCTGGGCTTTCCGTCATGCACAGCCTTGTTCCTCCCCATCCGGGCGCAATGTTGGCCGCCACCGTTTACCGCGCCGACGTGGGCCGGGTGATTCTCTGGGGTCTCGTGGTGGGGATCCCCGCCGCCGCGCTTGCCGGACCCGTCCTCGAACGGTTCCTGACCCGGCGCTGGCGGCGCCATCAAGGCCACTCCGTCGTGGAGGGATTCGCCCCGCCGGCCGTCGGCGGCGCCGAGTTGCAACCCACCTCCTCCGAACGCACATCCGCTGCGCCCGCGGGGGCCGTCCGCGCTCTGGTGGCCATCCTCCTTCCCGTAGCTTTGATCTTTGCCGGCAGTTGGGCTGACTCCGTGGCTCCGCCTGAAAGCTGGACGAACCGGATTCTCCATCTGACCGGCTATCCTGACGCAGCCATGCTCATTGGCGCGCTTGTGGCTCTGGCCATGCTCGGCCCGCATGTGCAGGACCACGCCTACCGCGCCCGCGGCGGCTTGCGCCGCCTCACGGCCGACTCTTTCGGTCCCATTGCCAGCGTCCTCGTGATCCTCTCCGCCGCCGGAGGCTTAAGCGGCGTGCTCCGCGACTCCGGCGCCGCACAGGCCACGGTCGGCCTCGCCCTTGGCGCACACATGCCGCCCCTGGTCCTGGCCTGGGTGCTGGCTGCCGTGGTCCGCGTCACCATGGGATCGGCTACCGTGGCCACGGCCGTTGCGTCCGGCGTGCTGGCCCCGCTCGCGAGTCACATGGGCGTGCGTCCGGAAATGCTGGCGCTCGCCACCGGCTCCGGCGCGCTGCTGCTCTCCCACGTCAACGACTCCGGTTTCTGGCTTGTCCAGTCGCTCTTCAAACTCGAAGTCAAAGGCACGCTGGCCACCTGGTCCATCCTCGAAACCGTACTTTCCGTCGCCGGCTTGGGATGCACCCTGCTGCTCGCAGCCGCGCTGCGGTGAGAAAGGCAGGGAACATGGGAACGAGGGAACAAGGGAACAAGGGAACGAGGGAACATGGGAACGAGGGAACAAGGTCGGATGTGCGGCATGACCTTTACTTTTCAGTTACCCCGCCCCTACCCCCTACCCCTTTTGTAGTTAAGTGGTTTGTTTGCAATCACTTATACTATTTAGTACTAGCTCTAAGTCCTTGATAATAAAGGAGTTAGATCATAAAATCCTCAATAATAAGGACTTACGGCCCATTTTCGGGCGTTTGCCCCGCTTTCGGTGCAATTCTAGGCTGAGTCTGGCTGCGAATAGGCCGCAAAGCAGTGACAAAAAGCTGTCGCCCCGGGGATGGCGGCCGTAACCCGACCTAGTATCGTGAGCGCGTAGGTTCGTGGTTTCCCGGGTCCCAAAATCGGGATCTCCACCAAAGCGAGCCACCCGCAGGCGGGTTCCCGCCGCTCACCGGGGACCCGGAGGGAACCCTGGGGCACCCAAGTTCATTGGGAGCAGTTACAGAATCACCAAGGCGCGGCGCTAGCCACCACTCCCGAGCCGCTCCGTCTCCGAAGAGGGATTACCCAGTTCTGCTACCTAAAACCATTCTAACGATTTGGCGGAAATAACCGGCAAGGTTGGGGAGAAATATAATCTGTTTGGAATGAAAGGGATGGGGTTGGATGCGGGGGGCGCAGGGGGTTGACAGCTTGGGCGGGAGTTGGTCGAGATTTTGAGGTCGCACCCGACAGATTTACAAACATCTGTTCGATTCTCGTGCTTCGAATCATGATGAGAACGACTTCAACAAACTTGCGAGCCACCCCTCCCAGGTGAAAAGTGGCTCGCAGACAAAGGGGATTTCAAGGGGGGGGCAAGGGGGAATTTCAAGGGCGAGGCCCTTGGCTAGATTTCAGACCTTGCAGGCTGAATCGTCATCGATCATCGGGGGGTCGCGATTCTGGGCAGGACCGTAGGGGCTGGATCCTTGTTTCCTTGCTCCCTTGTTCCCTTGCTCCCTTGTTCCTCGTTCCCTGCCTTTACCACGCTCCCAGCAGCCTCCGCAGCAGAATCATCTCCCCCAGGTGATAGGCGTTGTGATCCGCCACCAGCAGGGCTTCGCGCAAAATCGTCTGTCCCTCCCCATGCGGAATCCGGGCAAACAGGTCCGTCCCTTCGTTGGCCACCAAATCGCACATCGCCTTCAAATCCCTGCGGAAAGCGCGCACGCTCTTGTCCCATGCCTTCTCATCCGCCGGCGCATGCGCCTTCGGCCAATAGCCGCCCGGCCACTCCGGCGACTTGTGCGCGGGGCTGCGCGAAAACTCCAAAATGTCCCATTGCGCAATGCGCAGATGCTCGAGCACGTCCCACGCCGAGTGTTCGGCACCGCGCGGCCGTTTGCCGCGCAGTTCCGCAGGAAAGTCTTTGACCGCCTTCTCGAAACCGGCATGCGCGTTCCCTCCCTTCAACAGGCTCAGCAGATGTTCCCGCAAGGCCGCATCGTTGTCCATTTTCTCTCTCCTTGATCCAAAGGTTGATGATGCCTCAGAATGGCCGGCGTTCCCGAGACGATCACAAGCGGAAACTCGTTCGGGCTACCATCCTCCAAACAAGAACAAATGATGATTCCCAGAACTGTCAAACCTCTACTGCCACCCGGGCAAGACCCCGCGGTTTTTCATGGGCCGATTGAATTCATTGAGCAGATGCAATAATGGTTATCGCGCGGCAGACCCCGGAAACAGGAGATGGATGGCATGGATCAAAGCGGCGCACCTGCCGGTCAAGGCAAGGTGGCGATGATTACGGGAGCGGGTAGTGGAGTGGGCCGGGCGGCTGCGCTCGCCATGCATGCTGCCGGCTATTCCGTTGTGCTGGCGGGCCGCCGCATGGCCAAGCTTGAAGAAACAGCCGCGATGACAGCAGGTGGAGGAGCCGGAATTCTTGCCGTGGCGACGGATGTGAGCCGTCCCGATGAGGTTAAGGAACTGTTTGCGAAGACCCGGAATGAATTCGGCCGGCTGGATGTTTTATTTAACAATGCCGGCGCCACTGCTCCGGGAATCGCGATGGAGGACTTGACGTACGCCCAATGGACGGAAGTGGTGAATGTGAATCTTACCGGCGCCTTTCTCTGCGCCCAGGAAGCGATCCGTCTGATGAAGGCGCAAGCGCCGCGAGGCGGGCGGATCATCAACAACGGGTCGCTTTCCGCGCATGTCCCGCGGCCGCATTCGGCGCCCTACGCGGCCACCAAGCATGCCATCACGGGATTGACAAAATGTATTTCGCTGGATTGCCGGGACTACGATATTGCCTGCGGCCAGATTGATATCGGCAACGCCATCAGCGAAATGAGCGATCGCTTGGCGCTTGGGCTCTACAGGCAAATGGCGATGTGGTGCGGGAGCCAAGAATCGATGCAAAACACGTTGCCGACGCGGTTGTTTATATGGCCAGCCTGCCCCTGGACGCCAATGTCCAGTTCATCACCGTGATGGCGACGAAGATGCCCTTTATCGGCCGGGGATAAGCCTTTGTTTCTTCCTCTCTGTCGGCCTTTGACAGCTTATCGCGCCGCACTGCGCTTTCGGCGCGCAATGAAAGATTGAACCTGTCAAGGACCCATCGCAACGCAGATTGCCGCGACATCGCCGATCGTTTCCGCTAAGGCCGCCGGCACGACTTGGCAAATTTCCGCGGAAGCCGCCAATGCCTCGCGCGCCATGGCTTCTCGCGCAGGGGCCAGCAGAGTGTCTCCGAGGCGCATCGCGAGGCCCCCGATGACAATCCGTTGCGGATTAAAAAGATCGACAAGAATCGCGAGCGCCTCGCCCAGCCGGCGGCCGGTATTTTGAATAATCCGCTTGGCCAAATCGTCTCCGGCCTGTGCGGCTTCGGCCACGTCTTTTGCCGTGAGGTCAGCCCGCTGCTCAAGCACTGAAGCGAGAACCGTAGCTTGGCCCTTGCGAACGGCCGCGGCCACCTCTTCCATTGCTACGCGCGCCATTCCTCCCCCGCTGGCCCATCCTTCAACTGAGCCCGCTTTGTTATATCCGACGGGTCCATTTGGCGTAAGCCGCACGTGCCCGATCTCGCCTGCCTGACCGCTAGCTCCCGCGAGCAAGCGGCCATCCGCAATAATTCCGGCGCCCAATCCGGTGCCCATGGTCAGAAACACCATGTGGCTGGTTCCCTGCCCCGCCCCGAACCGATGTTCCGCAAGGGCGCCGGCGTTGGCGTCGTTTTCCAGTCTGCAGTCCACGCCAAACTCGTTGGAGAGTATCGACGTAATCGCCACATCTTTCCAAGTCGGCAGGTTGGGAGGGCTTTGAATCACGCCCGCGGCCTGGTCAAGGGGTCCACCGCAACTGACGCCAATGCGCTCCAGCCTGGAATGGCGGAGGCCCGAAGAACCGATGAGTTCGTAAATCGACCCCTTGATGCGTTCAATGACACGCTCCGGTCCCCGCTCCGGAAGAGTGGGAAACTCAATGCGCGCCAGCATGGCCGGAGGCCGGCGGCAAAGCACAACCGCCGTCTTGGTGCCCCCAATATCCACGCCGATCCACACTTTGGTCTCCTGGCGCAAGATTGTTTCTCCATCGATCAGCCGGAGAGCCGCACCAACTCCTGTGCTTCATGACGCGGACCAAGGATGGAGATGCGGGGAATGCGTCCGCGCACCATCGCAACCTCGTCGCAGCGGTGCAACCGCGGGCAGATTTGGCAATCTTTGAAGATCTTGTCGGGTAACTCAGCTTTGTCTTCCACGGTGCGAAAGCCATATTTGAAGAAGAAATCGGGAATGCGCGTGAACAGGCACACGGATTGGACGCCATGCATCTCCGCTTCTTCAATCAACGCGCTCAAGATGCGCCCGCCGGCGCCCTGGCCCTTGGCCTCGGGCTTGACCACGATCGACCGCACCTCAGACAGATGCGGGCCGTAAAGGTGAAGCGCGCCGCAACCAAGAAACACGCCGCCATCGGATTCGGCCACCGTGAAGTCGCGGATGTTCTCGCAAATCTCTGCGAAGGGCCGTCTGAGCAGCGTGCCGTCGGCGGATAGCGAGTTCACCAAGTCGTAGACGTTCGAGGCGTCCTGGAGGAGGGCCTTACGCACCAGCATGAAGGGCCTCCATTTTGCCGAGGCTCACCACGCCGTGGCTTAAGATCAACGACTCGACACGTTTTTGAGCCTCCTGTAACGCTGCGGCCACGCGATGGCGCGCCGTGCCGCCGACGACATCGTGGCAATCGAGCGTGGCGTCGAGCGTGATGGCGTCGTAAAAATCCTGGTCAAACTCCGCGCCGAATTGCCGCAGCTCATCCAGGGTAAGATCGTTCAGCTCGACGCCCTTGTCGAGCGCGCAGCGAACCGCATTGCCGATCTTTTCGTGCGCGGTGCGAAAAGGCACGCCCTTGTGCACGAGGTAGGTGGCCGCGGCCATCGCATTCAAATAGCCGCTCTCGCAAGCGGCGCGCATGCGGTCAGGGCGGAAGCGGAGCGCGCGCGTAAAGGCGGCAAGCAGATACAACATATGGTGCACCTCGCCGGTGGCCGCAAAAACGGGTTCCTGCGTCTCCTGCATATCTTTGTTGTAGGCCAGAGGCAGGCCTTTGAGCAACAGCGTCACCGCTTCCGTCGCGCCATGAATGCGGCCCACTTTGCCGCGAATCAATTCGGTCAGATCGGGATTCTTCTTTTGCGGCATGGCGCTCGATCCTGTGGAAAAGGGTTCCGGCAACTCTACGAATCCAAACTCCGCCGTCGCGAACAGAGTGATCTCTTCGGCAAAGCGGCTCGCATGAAGCGCAATCAGCGTGAGCGCTTGCAAATACTCGAGCACAAAATCGCGGTCGCTGGTGGCGTCGATGCTATTCGCTGTGGGGGCTGTGAAATTCAACTCACGCGCAGCGATTTCGCGATCCAGAGATAACGTCGCGCCGGCGACGGCTCCAGATCCAAGCGGACAATAATCGAGCCGCTTCCAGCAATCCTCCAGGCGCGACGCATCGCGGAACAGCATTTCCACGTAGGCAAGCAGCCAGTGCGCAACCAGCACCGGCTCGGCGCGTTGCAGGTGAGTGTAGGCGGGCATCACGGCGTCGCCCGCGATGTGCGCCTTTTCCACGAGTTGCTGCGCCCATGCAGCCAAATGGCCCAGCACAACCCTATGGATATGGAAGCGGATGTAGAGCCGAAGATCGGTGGCGATCTGTTCATTGCGGCTGCGGCCCGAATGCAGTTTCAGGCCCAGTTCGCCAATCGCCTCAACCAGGCGCAGCTCCACGAAATGATGAATGTCCTCCGCCTGCGCGTCAAAGCGGACTGCCTCGCGATTGCTTGCACAGCGTTCGCCGATAGCGCGCAGCGCGTCGACGATGCGGCCACACTCGTCCTCGCTCAGGATTCCCGCGGCTTGCAAGCCAATGGCATGCGCCCGGCTGGCCGCCAGCTCCTGGTCCAGCAATCGCCAGTCGAAGGCGATGGAGCGCTGCCAGTTTTCGAATTGTGGATCGAGCGGCTCGCGAAAGCGGCCGGACCACATCTTCCCGGATTGTTGACCATTGGACATTACTTTTTCTTCTCGTCCGTCCCGTCGTTATTACCGAATTGTGATTCTTCTTGGTCGGGCGTCGACGACGGAATCGCGTCCGGATCACACTGTATGGCAATTAGATTCACGATATTTGCAAGTGGTCGCGCTATTCCTTCTCACTACTCATGATTTTGGGGCCGTTGTTGAGCTGGGGCATTTCGCTGCCTTTGCTCAGCGTGAGGAGGCCGGCGTTGGCGTAGGTGAGAAGCTTATC
>JASHTU010000051.1 GCA_030040395.1 Acidobacteriaceae bacterium | reverse complement strand
CAGGAGTGCGTCGAGTTTGGATTGATGAAGTTGAAGCCCTGGCGCAAGAGCGTCTCTTCGTAGTCGAGGGTCATGCCGTGCAGATAGACGAAAGATTTGGGATCGATGAAAACGCGCACGCCGTCGAACTCGAAGATACGGTCGCGCTGGCGCGGATGCGCGTCAAAGCTGATCGCGTAGGAGAGCCCCGAGCAGCCGCCGCCTTTCACGCCCAGGCGCAATCCGCCCTCGCCCGGCGAGATGCCTTCCTTGGCCATGACGGCGCGAATGCGCTCGACGGCGCGGGAGGTGACCAGCAGTCCCTCTGGCGGCGCCGAGGGCGCGGGTGACTCCGGCTGCGCCGCAAAGGCGCCTTCCGCCGGTTTCGATCCAATTGAAACGATGTTCGACATAATTCTCAACTTCCATGAGCGAACGGGCTGGCTACAGTCTCTCCAACGCCGTTCTTCTTCTTCCAGTCGCCAATGGCGGCGCGGATGGCGTCTTCGGCGAGAACCGAACAGTGAATCTTCACTGGCGGCAGTGACAGCTCTTTCACGATATCGGTGTTCTTGATGGCCAGGGCGTCGTCGACGGTGCGGCCCTTGACCCACTCGGTGGCCAGCGATGAGCTGGCGATGGCCGAGCCGCAGCCAAAGGTCTTGAACTTGGCTTCCTCAATGACCTGGGTCTCCGGATTCACGCGGATCTGCAGCCGCATCACATCGCCGCACTCCGGCGCGCCCACCAGGCCCGTCCCCACTTCTGTGGAGTTCTTGTCGAGCGTGCCCACGTTACGAGGGTTGTTGTAATGATCAACCACCTTGTCGCTATATGCCATTCGTCCCTTTTTCCTTCCCCGTTAGGCCGCCTTCCGTTATTTAGATTCAGCGACCAATCCATCGATGCTTTCCGATCCCTGACCCCTAATCCCTGATCCCTGATCCCTGCTTCAATGCGCCTGCCATTCAATCTTGGTCAGGTCGATGCCTTCCTTCACCATCTCGTAAAGCGGCGACAGCTCGCGCAGTTTTTTCACAATGTCAATCACCTTTGCGGCCACGTAATCCACTTCAGCTTGCGTGTTGAACCGGCCCAAGCCAAAACGGATGGAGCTGTGCGCCACGTCGTCGCCCAAACCCAGGGCCTTCAAAACATACGATGGCTCAAGCGTGGCCGAGGTGCACGCCGAACCGCTCGAAACCGCGACGTCGTTGATGCCCATCAGCAGCGATTCGCCCTCCACATACACAAAGCTCATGTTCAGGTTGCCGGGCAGCCTTTGCTCCATCGAGCCGTTGACGTGCACGTAATCGAGCTCCGACTCCAGCTTCTCCTTGAGCCGGTCGCGCAGGCCTTCGAGCCGGCGGCCCTCCTCATCCATCTCTTCTTGCGCAATTTCGCACGCTTTACCCAAGCCCACGATGCCGGGAACGTTGAGGGTGCCGGAGCGCATGCCGCGCTCGTGCCCCCCGCCGTCGATTTGCGCCGAAATTTGCACTCGCGGGTTGCGCCGGCGCACATACAGCGCGCCCACCCCCTTTGGACCATAAATCTTGTGCGCAGAGATCGACGCCACATCCACGTTGTCGGCCATCACATTGAACGGAACTTTGCCCACCGCCTGCACCGCGTCGGTATGGAAGAGCACGCCCTTTTCGTGGCACAGCTTGCCGATTTCGCGGATGGGCTGCAACACGCCGATCTCGTTGTTGGCAGCCATGATCGTCACCAGGATGGTCTTTTCATCCATGGCCCGCTTCAGGTCTTCGAGATCGATGATCCCGTTCGCCTTCACCGGCAAATACATCACGCGATAGCCGTATTTTTCCAGGCGTTTGCAGGTGTCCAGCACGGCTTTGTGTTCGGTAACCTGCGTAATGATATGGTTGCCCCGCTCACGGTACATTTCCGCGATGCCCTTGATGGCCAGGTTATCGCTCTCCGTGGCGCCGGAGGTGAAGATGATTTCCTTGGCGTTGGCGCCGATGAGCCGCGCAATCTGTTCGCGGGCGGTCTCCACGGCCTGCTCCGCCTCCCAGCCGAAGGCGTGATTGCGGCTGGCGGCGTTGCCGAATTTGCTGGTGAAATAAGGCGTCATCGCCTCCAGCACCCTCGGATCCAGGGGGCTGGTGGCGTGATTATCCATATAAATCGGCAAGGTGACGCCTGCCGGAGCCTCCACTTGCGCGGCTGCTGAGCCCATCTTCTCTTCCATCCTCCAGGCGCAGTGAGCGGCGCCGGCAAAAACCACACTCCACCACCAGCGCGAACTCCGCTAGCCCCGTTCGCCCCGCTCCTACACCGTCAATGTAACCAATCCCTGCCGATCGCGGCCCGGCGCGGCGTCGCTGTGTTCGCGATCGGCCAGATCGTGAATGCTGATGCTCTTCAATACTCCGGCGATGGTGTCATTGACCCGCGCCAGCGGCTCCTTGATGGTGCAGCTCGGGGTCAGGTCGCACGATTTGGCTCCCCTCGTGCACGAGGTGATGAAAAACGGCCCGTCAATCGACAGAATCACCTCGTAAGCCGAAATCTGGCGCGCATCGCGGGCCAGCGCGTAGCCCCCGTTCATCCCCGCGTGCGAGCGCAGCAACCCGGTCTTGGTCAGCCGCTGAAGAATTTTCGCCAAAAGCTGCGCCGGTATGCCGTAGGCGTCGGCCACGTCTTTGGCGCTCAGCGCAGGCGTCTCCGGGTGTTCGGCCAGGTACTTGAGCGCCATCAACCCGTAATCGGCCTTTTTGGTCAGCTTCAGCATCGAATATGCGACTTGATCGGTCCTATATAGTATACGGCCGTTTCTGCCGCAGGTACAATTGGAGCCCCGCCTGGATTGCCGCTACGTCTTTCCCCGTAACGCCGCCATAAGGCAAACGGGCTTCCGGCACACAATCGACCGCTTTTCGTCGCTGGCGTGGAACGGCGCGGCGGCCTTCCGCGACGCCTGAAAGGATGCGGCAACCCGCCATCGCCGCCGCATCCTTCCCGCGTCTCATGCCGGAAACGCGCGCGGGCGCGACCCCAACCTCCCGGAAAACCAGCGCGCTCCCCGGCAGCGCCCGCGGCGCAGCGTCCGCCTGCGCGATGCAGAATCGATCCCCGTCCGCCTCTCGCCTTGCGCGCCGCCGCGCAGCGCGAGCGCCAAGGGAGCACCCCTCCTACGGCTCCGTGTACGTGTAGGTGATCCAATTCTCGACGCCGTTTAGGTGATACACCAGGAACCCGTACACGGGAACGCCGTTCGACGGAATCGAAACCGTCGCCGAGGTCGCCGTGGTGGGTGGCCCGTTATAGATAACGTCCGCAGCGGGACATGGGGCCACGTCGACCGTGCACACCTTTAACTCGAGCAGCGTCACCCCCGCGCCCTGGCTCCAGGTGAAGGTTTGCGAACTGGTCAACGTGCCCGACGTGGGGCTGATCATCGCCGGCAGCGTCGGCGAACCCGATTCCGTGTAGGTGTACGCGATGTCATGCTCCACTCCATTGAGGTGATAGACCAGCGAAGCGAAGACGGTCACCCCGTTCGCCGGAATGCTGACCGTAGCCGAGGTCGCCGTGGTGGCGCCGCCGTCATACAGGTCGCTCGAGCCCACCCCGTCCGTGCC
>JASHTU010000501.1 GCA_030040395.1 Acidobacteriaceae bacterium | reverse complement strand
AAATCGTCGCGATACACAAATCATCCCGTGAATCCAGGCTTTCAACGCATGCGTAACCCGCGCTGAAGCGGAGACTCTTTCGTTCCGCGCGCTCAACTCGGTTCCGGAAGAAAAAATTGTTGCTCTTTTTTCCACTCTCACTACGTTTTTCTCTTGACATCGATGCTGCACAATTCTATACATTCTTCAACTGCAATGTAACGATTGCAGAATCGATGCAACCCATCGAAAAGGGAGAATAGGCAAAATGGCAACAAAGAAAGCAGCCAAGAAGGCACCCGCGAAGAAGGCGGCGAAGAAAGCCGTAAAGAAGGCCGCGAAGAAAAAGTAGCGGACGACCAACCTAAAAGGCAACACTCCGGGGGGGACGCTTCAAAGCGTCCCCCTTAGTGTTTTTGGGAAAGCCACTCCGGCGCGAGGAAGGGCGGCGCTTGCGAAGCGAGGGCGACGCCAATGCGAATCCGGCGCCTCGTCAAGCCGGCGCGTACCGGAGGCCCGGGCGTTGGCGTCAGTCTGATTCGCAGCCTCGGCGCGGCTTTGAGCCGCCGCAACGCGCGAACCCGCTATAGACTGATGATGGACAATGCCGAGGGAGAGAAAGATGACCCGACGCCGTTGGATAGCCGAACACTGGGACGAGGCCACCGCAACCCTGAAGGGGGCGCAGGCCGAACACATGGCGCGCGTGCTGCGCGCGCAACCGGGAATGGAAGCCGACGTGGTGGCGGGCGGCCACGTCTTTCACGCCGAAGTGGCCGCCGTCACTCTGAACAAAGAGAAGAGCGAAGTGCGGCTGAACCTGGTGGCCGAGCTGCAAGCTGATCCCGCGCTGCCCGTAACGCTGATGTTGGCCGTGTATAAGTTCGACCGCATGGAGTGGGCCATCGAGAAGTTGACCGAACTGGGCGTCGCGGAGATCGCTCCGGTGATTGCACGGAGAACCGAAAAGCATCTGGCCCTGGCGGCCGAGAAGCGCGTGCAGCGCTGGCGCCGCTTGGCCCACGAGGCCGCGCAGCAGGCGCGCCGCTCCGATGTGCCGCTGATTCACGACCTGACGCCTTTATCCGTGCGGGCGCGCAGCGGCGCCGCGGCCACGCGCATCGTGCTCGCCGAGCAGGAACGCACCACCACGCTGCGCTACGTTATCGAAGAGTCCATGGAGGCAGCGAAGGAGGAGATGCCCGCGCTGGAGATTGCCATCGGCCCGGAGGGCGGATGGGCTCCCGCCGAAGAAGCGCTCTTCGACGCCAACGGATGGCGCGCGGTCTCGCTGGGGCCGCGCATCTTCCGCGCCGAAACCGCCGCGATCGCCGCACTGGCAGTGGTGTCCTCCTATCTTGAGTAG
Source organism: Acidobacteriaceae bacterium (assembly GCA_030040395.1). Classification (GTDB taxonomy): domain Bacteria; phylum Acidobacteriota; class Terriglobia; order Terriglobales; family Acidobacteriaceae; genus Telmatobacter. The sequence continues at coordinate 5,463 of JASHTU010000501.1, read as the reverse complement.
ACGCGCGGCTTTGGCGACGCCCGTGACGCGACCACGCATTGTGCGCCTGAGTCGGAGATTTTTTCACACGGATCGGTGACGGAAAAAAGAGCAACCGCAGGGTTGCATTTCTTCCCGTCTCCTTGTAATATGCAACCAAGAGGTTGCCAAAGATGGAAATCAAAATCGAAAAACGCATTGAACTGAAGGCCCCCATCGCGCGGGTCTGGCGCGCGATCACCGACTATCGCGAGTTTGGCGAGTGGTTTCGCGTGGCGTTGGAGGCGCCGTTCGCGCCTGGGCAGACTACTCGCGGGCGCACTCTTTATCCCGGCTACGAGCATGTGATTTGGGAGGGCGCGATCCAGAGGATGGAGCCGGAGCGGCTTTTTTCCTTCACCTGGGCGCACCCCAAGTCGTTTGATAAGGCGACCTACTCGCCCGATTACTCGGGCGAGCCGACGACGCTGGTGGAATTCCGCCTGGAGAAGACGCCGGGCGGAACGCTGCTCACGGTCACCGAGTCAGGCTTCGAAAATCTCCCCGTCGACCGGCGCGACGAAGCCTTCCGCAGGAACGAGGGCGGATGGACTGAGCAGATGAAGAACATTGAGAAGTATGTCGCGGAAGAACCCTAAACGCGCATCGGCCAGGCGACCCGCCCAGGCAGTGCTGTTCGCCGCGTTGGGCGACGAGACGCGACTCGCGATCGTCGCCCGGCTCTCCGCCGGACAGCCGACGTCGATTGCTCAGCTCGCCGCGGGTTCCGAGCTCACCCGCCAGGCCATTACCAAGCATTTGCGTGTGCTGGAGCGGGCAGGGATGGTCCACTGCGTTCGCGCTGGCCGTGAGAGCCGGTTCGCGCTCGATGCGCAGCCCCTCGAGGCGATGCAGGCATATCTCCGTTTGGTCTCCCGGCAATGGGATCAGGCGCTCGAGCGGCTCAAAGCTTTTGTCGAAGATTGATGGCGGCGGCGTCAGCCGTTCCCCTCAGATGCTCAGCTTGCGCATGTAGTCGGCGTCCAGCTTGAGCTCCTCGATGGGATCCATGTCGAACTGCTCCTGCTCGACGAAGTAGTATTTGAGTCCCGTGGCCGCGCGCAGGATCGGTTGGTAATCCTCGTTTCCCTTGCCCAGCACCGGCATGTGGACCTTGCCGTCCGCCTCGCGCACGATGTCTTTCACGTGCATCAGCGGGAACCGCTTCGGGTCTTTGCGCAGATAATCCACGGGATTGTGGCCGGAGACATAAACCCAGCCGGCGTCCATTTCAAAGACCACGTACTTGGGATCGGTGCTCTGCAGGAGCAGGTCGTAGACAAGTGTTCCGTCGATGACGGCGAACTCCGGCGTGTGATTGTGGATGCCGAAGGTCATTCCGGCGGCCTTCACCTTTTCGCCGATGCGGTTGAACTCGCCGGCGATCCAGCGCCAGTCGTCGAGCGTGGGCTCGCCTTTGGCGTTGGGGTCGCGATGCATTCCGCCCGATGAGGAGCAGATGAGGTATTCGAGGCCGAGAGTGTGAGCGTAGTCGAGCCACTGGTCGAGCTGGGTCTCGAGAATGTTGAGCGCATGGTGGGTGCTCACGCAGCGCAGACCGGCCTGGTCCATGGAGTGACGAAACTCCGTCGCGCTGCGGCCGAAGTAGCCCGCGGCCTCAACCACCGTGTAGCCCGCGGCGCGCACCTGGTGGAGCGTGCCGTCAAAATCGTTGGGCAGCAGGTTGCGCACGCTGTAAAGCTGCAACCCAATGGGCAGATGGAGAGGCCGGGCGTCGAGGCGCGACGAACCGGCGGCGACCGCGGCCGCAGCGGCCGCCGTAGTTTGCAAAAATCTTCTGCGCGAAAGGTAGCTCATGGATCGATTCTCCACAAAAATGCCGAAGCTCATCCTTTGATGGTATTCATTTCGCCGTTCCATACCGCGGCGCGGCGATGGAAGTACGAATAGTTGGCCATGTGGCAGGCAATGGCGGCGTGGTTGCCGAAGATTTCGTCTTCGACGACGTGCTGGCGCGTCTCCACCGCGCGGAAGAAGTTAGCGATGTGGTCCGCGGTGTCGTCATAACCGGGCGTGGCGGAATAGGTTTCGACCTCGGCCAGCGACGCCGGCGGGGTGGGATGCTCCTCATGCCACTCTTCGAGGTACTTCTTCTTCGCCTCTTCCGTCCAGCCGTCGATCGAGTAGCCTTCAGGTTGTGGGCGCGTGTCCTGGGGAACGACCGTAAGCGTGTTGCCGCTGATGGTCATGGTGGCTTGTTTGCCGTAAAAGATGATGGGCTCGCCCTCGGCGTTGTTCTGGTTGCAGTGCAGGTTCAGCGTCACGCCATCGTACTCGTAGAGAGTCGCGAGCAGGTCTGGATAATCGCGCCCGTCTTTGAAGTAGGTAAGGCTGCCGCTGGACTGGGCGCGGAGCGGAGCGGCGTTGACGCCTGTGACGCACTGAATGCCCGAGAGAAGATGGACGAAGAGATCGCCGGCGACGCCCTCGCCGTAGTCGGTGAAGCAGCGCCAGCGGAAGAACCGCACCGCGTCGAAGGGCCGCTCGGGCGCGTCGCGAAGAAAAGCCTTCCAGTCGATGGTCTGCTCGCTCGCATCGGGAGGAATGGGATAGACCCACGCACCGGAGGGGGAGTTGCGGTCGGAATGACCTTCGATGTATGCCACTTCGCCCAGCCGGCCGGAAGCGTAAATTTCCTGCGCCTTCTTATAGACAATGTTGCTTACACGCTGGCTGCCTACCTGGAAGATGCGGTTGTTGGCCTTCACCGCTTCCACCATGGCGAATCCGTCGGCCACAGTGTGCGACATAGGCTTTTCGCAATAGACATCTTTGCCGGCGTTGAGGCAGTCGATGACGACGGAGCGGTGCAGATGGTCCGAGACAGCGACCAGAACGGCGTCCACGTCTTTGCGGTCGAGCAGGGCGCGATAGTCGCCGGTGGTGGACACGTCTTTGCCGTAGGCTTCGAGACCGGCTTTGCGGTGCATCTCGTAGAGGTCGGCGGTGGCCACCAGTTCGCCGCTGGGCACTTTGCGCGCCGAACGCAGCAGATCGCAGCCGCGAATTCCCGTGCCGATAGAGACGAAGCGAATGGTGCGCCCGCCAATGTCATCTTGTGCCGCCAGCGTGGGCGGTTCAAGGAGCGTGGTGTTCGCTGCCGCGCCCGCCAAAGCCGCGCCCGCGCCCAGACGCACAAAATCCCGCCGCGTGAGGCCAGAATTCTTCACCGATGCCCTCCTATCAAGCGAGCACCATTCTCGCTCCCCATCCCGCCGGCTGTCCAGAATGCAAAGCTGGAGGCGCTTATCCGCACGCGAGGTCCGCGCCGACCCTGCGGAGACGCGATTGGTCAATAAATGCCGGGGATGAGACGGCGGGTGCGGGTGCAATAAGCCTCGTATTCGCAGCCAAAGTGCGCGCGGAGCAGCCGCTCTTCCGCGCGGATGCGGGCGAGCAGAGGCGGCGCCATGAGGGCCACGAGCACAAGCCCGACGCCGGCGCGAAAGGCCAGCACCCAGCCCAACATGCAGATGAGCAGGCCCAGGTAACTGGGGTTGCGAATCACGCTGTAGACACTGTGCGTTTCGAGCGTGTGGCCGGGCTGAATGGCCACCAGGCCACTGAACCGCCGCCCGAGCACAAACACCGGCCACAGGCGCAGAGCGCCGCCGGCGGCATACAGAAAGATACCCAACCAGCGGACCGCATCGCCGTCAAGGGTCCAGAAGTTAATGCGGTCAGTGTAAGCGGGCAGCCATGCATTCACCAGCGCGATGAGGCTGAAAGCGACAAGCACCCATCGGTTGCCGCGATCCTCCTGTTCGCCGGGGCTGACGTTGCCGCTGGTGAACGGCGCGACACCCATCAGGGCCACTGTAACCACGCCGAGCGCAATCAGGGGCGGATGCGCGAAAAAGGGGCGGACCCCGCCCCAGGCGAGCACCGCAAGCCCGAACTGCAGGAGAGCGAACAGTAAGCCCGCGTACACCGTTCCTCGCGAGGCGCTCATGCGTTATCTCCACGAAGCGGTCTCATCGTACTCCATCTTATTGCCGGTTTGCGTGATCGCAAGCACGAGACAAGGTTCGCGCGAAAGGCGCGCCTGCGCCCGCCGACGCCATGGTTCGCCAGACTCTGCCGCAAAAACGCCGAGCCAGAGCAGAGCGATGGCCGCTCGTGGGAAAATAAATCAACACCCGCCATGAGTGAACCCATCAATCCGGAATCGCTCCCTGCGACAGAAACCTCCTCCGTATCCGCCGCCGAAACCACGCCTGAAGCCCCACCCGGTTCCGCGGCCCAGCCCACAACAGGCGAAGAATCCGCGGCTGAGCCCATCGAATCCTTTGCCGAGGCGCTCCAGACCTTCGAGCGCAGCCACACCCATCGCGCCGAGCGGCAGCAGCTGGAGGGCACGGTGGTCTCTGTCTCCGCCGACCGGGTCTTCCTCGACATTGGCTACAAGATGGAAGGCGTGTTGCCGCGCTCGGCCTTCGCGAACCAGGCGGAGGGGCTCAAGCCCGGCGACACGTTTCCTGTCTCCATTACCGGCCGCAACGAAGAGAACTACTACGAGCTTTCGCGTTTCCGCGTGGCGCAGCCCCGCGACTGGTCCGCGCTGGAGAAAGCCTTCGCGGAGAAGACGGCTGTGGCCGGCACGGTGACCGGCGTGGTGAAGGGTGGGCTTACGGTGGATGTGGGCGTGCGCGCGTTTATGCCCGCTTCGCGCAGCGGAACCCGCGACGCGGCCGAGATGGAAGCGCTGGTGGGCCAGCCGATCGAGTGCCGCATCACCAAGCTTGACGTCACGGATGAAGACGTGGTGGTGGACCGGCGCGCGGTGCTCGAGGAGCAGGCGCGCGGCGCGCTGGCCAACCGCCGCGCCGCGCTGAAAGAGGGCGACACGGTGACAGGCACGGTGCGTTCCCTGGTTTCGTATGGCGCCTTTGTGGAGATCGGCGGGCTCAGCGGGCTGGAGGGCCTGCTGCACATCAGCGACATTTCTTATAGCCGCGTTGCGCGGCCCGAAGACGTGCTCTCGATGGGGCAGGAAGTAAAGGTCCGCATCCTCAAGATCGATCCCGAGACCAAGAAAATTTCCCTCGGCCTTAAGCAGCTTGAGCCCGAGCCGTGGGAGACCGCGGCCGAGCGTTACCAGCCCGGCCAGCGCATCGCGGGCACGGTCACGCGTCTCACCGACTTCGGCGCCTTTGTCGAAATCGAGCCGGGCGTCGAGGGACTCATCCACATTTCGGAGATGTCGTGGGCCAAGAGGGTGCGCCACCCCTCGGACCTCGTTAAGCCGGGCGATCGCGTGGACGCGGTGCTGCTGTCCATCCGGCCGCAGGAGCGCCGCATCGCTCTCGGCCTGAAACAGGCGCTGGCGGATCCGTGGATTGAGGCGGAGCGCAACTTCCCGGCGGGCGCGCAGGTGGAAGGGCCGGTGACGAAGCTGATGAACTTCGGCGCCTTTGTCGAAAT
>JASHTU010000500.1 GCA_030040395.1 Acidobacteriaceae bacterium | reverse complement strand
TACTCCTCCGTCCGTCAAGTACAGCGCGATGTCGCCTTTTGCCACCATCGACGCCAAGGGCGAAGTGGTCATGGCCAACGGCGTCCCGGTCACCGGCCAATCCGTGCTCTGGGGCTCCTCGGTCTTGTGGGGCTCTTCTGTGCTGTGGGGCTCGTCGGCGGTGTTGGGCTTGAACACTTCCGGCCAGTCCGTGCTGTGGGGCTCCAGCACGCTCGTGGGAGAAAGCGTGCTCTGGGGCTCGAGTACGACCAATGCGGAAAGCGTCCTGTGGGGCTCCAGCGTCCTTTGGGGTTCCAGCGTGCTGTGGGGCAGCGCCGCAACCTCTGCCGATTAGCCCCTCCATTAGCGCTGCAAATGGTGGGCTGAAGGTTATAGGAGTTCATCCGGGGACAGCAGCAGATCAACCGCGGTTGCCGAACACAACGCGCGGTCTGACATAACGAAATCCGGAAGGCATGGGCGCGGAGTTGGAGGAACCGGGCCGATGCCTTCCGGGTTTTCCTCAACCTTTTTTATTCCGGGTGGGCGGCCGAGGGCGCCGCTCACCCGTTTTTTTGGATTATTTTCCTTGAGAAGATCGCGAGTTTCAGGACTGAAGCTTACATCCCGCTCTGCACGTTGGCATTGGGGTGCACCACGCGATAGCTTGTGCCGCCGTCGGCCCACACCAGCAGCAGAATGTCCTTGCCCGCCGGCGCCGCGTGAATCTGGTTGACAAAGTTTTCGGCGTTCTCAACCGGATGCCGGTTCACTTCGAGGATTACGTCGCCCGGCTGCAGACCCGCGTCATCGGCCGCGCTCCCCGGCCGCACGCTCTCAATCGCCGCCCCGTGTACATTGTCTGGAACTTTGTATTGCTGGCGCATGTCGGGGGTCAAGTTATCGACAGCCAAGCCCAGCTTGCCGTGGCCCTGATCCTCTCCGCCTTTGTCCGCCTCCTGGCCGCCGTTTTGGTGATACTCGCCCACCGTGGCCTTGATTGTCTCGGCCTTGCCGTTGCGCAGGATGCCCAATTCGATCGGAGTTCCCGGAGTCATCTGGCTCACCGCAACCTGCAGCGCGCCGCCGTTGGCAATTTTTTTGCCGTTCAGTTCGCGCAGCACGTCGCCACGCTCCAGTCCAGCGCGACCGGCCGGCGAGTCAGGCGTGACCTGACTGATAATCGCGCCGCTGGCATCGGGCAGGTTGAAGAAGCTGGAGTTGTCCGGGGTGACGTCGTTCATGGCGATGCCCAGGTAGCCGTGATGCACCGTTCCATCCTTGATGATTTCCTCCGCCGAGGTCTTCACGATCTGCGAGGGAATGGCGAAGCCCGCGCCTGCAAACGAACCGCTATTCGAAATGATGAACGTGTCGATGCCGATCAACTGGCCGTAGGCGTTTACCAGCGGCCCACCGGAATTACCCGGATTGATGGCCGCGTCGGTCTGGATAAAGTCGCCGGGCTTGCGTGGATCGTTGGAGTACGGGTTCGGCCGGTCGACCGCGCTCACGATGCCGCGCGTCACCGAGAACTGGAAGTATCCAAATGGGCTGCCGAAGGCCAGAACGGTTTCGCCGGGCTTCACCTGCGTTGAGTCGCCCCAGGCGATGCTGCGCAGATTGGGGGCGTCAATCTTGATCACCGCCAGGTCGTTGAGCTTGTCCACGCCCACCAGCTTGGCGGGAAAGACGCGCCGGTCGTCGAGGGTCACCCGGATCTGCGTGGCCCCGTCCACTACGTGGTGGTTGGTTACGATATAGCCGTCCGGCGAGACAATCACGCCGCTGCCGATGCCGTGCTCAATCTGCGGCTGAGGCTTCATGTTGCCCTGCGGTCCGAAGAAAAACTGCTGGAATCCCGGCGGCAGGTCTTGCGGCGACAGGCCGCCGAAGCCTTGGCTGTTGTCGTCGGAAGTATCGTCTGCCGTGACCCGCGAAGTGACCGAAACATTCACCACGGCCGGCGTCACGCGCGCCGCCACGGCCTCGACGGCGTCGTTGAGCGCGATCAGGGGAGAAACGCTGCTCTCCGGCAATGGCGCCGCGGCCCCGATGACAGGCTCCGCGCCACTCATGGCCGCGCGCGCCACATTGTCGTGGATCAAAAAGCCGCCCGCAAACAGGATCGTCGCCAGAACGCCTGCCGGAACGGCCAGCTTCTTTGTTCTTGCTACTAAAGAATTAGTTGACACTGCCATGTTTTACCTCGCCTTCGGTTTGAAAGTTGATGTTTAGAGTTGAATCACCAGCCAGCCGTTCCGGATGGGAAACACGCCTGGCTGCCATGGAATGGAATTCGAAAGGGGAGCGGTGGAATAAACTCTCAAGATCAATCGGGTTACGGTGATCCGGCTGCCCCGTGGCGCGTTCGGCTGAGCTGGAACCGCATCTGGCCCGTGCGCGGCGGTTGGCCCTGGCGCAGCGGCGGGTGCGGAATCGGTCGCGCGCGCCTCCTGATAAATGACCTGATAAACGGTCTGCCCGGATACCTCCATCCCACCCTGTCGCGAAACTTGATCTGGAGCCTGATTGAACGATTGATCGGACGCCTGACTCTGGGCTTGATTCACCGGCATCGGCGCGGCATCATTCCAAGCCGCCGTGGTCTGCACCTCGCGCCAGGTGGTTAAAACCGCCCATTGCTGCTCGTGAGGTTTCGCCATCTCGGCATTCAGCAGTTCCTCGGGCGGCGTTGCCGAGGCGGTTTCCGCGACCGCGCTTCCCGGCGCTGTGTGAGCCGGATGCATGACCGCCCGCCGCGCCGAGAACCGTCCCGGCCTCGCCGCGTCGCCGCCGCTCATCCGCATCTGCGCCACGGTGTTGACGGCGCGGAATTCCGCGGACGGCTCATTCCGGCGCGCGCGGCCCTCTGCAAAATAGGCGGCGCGATGGAGCTGCGGCGCTGCCGGGGCCAGTTCCTGCGCCGTCAGCCGCTGTTCCGGCACAAAGGCCACCAATTGCGGGCAGCGCGCCAGCTCGACCGATCCTACCACGAGGCCGCAACCCAAGCTGCCCACCAACGCCTTCGCCATCCACGGGCTCAAGCCGCGCCCGCGCCGCAAAATCCTGTGCACCCGCTCCACCAGCTCGGGTCGCCGCCGCCAGGCGCCGAGCGAAAGCTCCGCCGCGCGCCGGGCAATTCTGCGCTCGGCCCGGCGCTCGGCCAGGCTGGCCAAGCAGGCGGCATACGCCCGCGGAGCCTGCGTTACCTGCACCACCCCTTCGTCACAAGCCATTTCCCGCTCGCGGCAAAGCCGCCGCTCCATCCAGACCAAAGCCGGGTTCAGGGGAAAGAGCATCAAGCAGACCTTCTGGGCCAGATTGGTCCAGTCATCACGGCGCCGGAGATGCTCCGCCTCGTGGAGCACCACCTGCTCCAACTCTTTGTCCGTCAGCCGGCCAAGCAGCCATTCCGGAATGAGAATCCGCGGCCGGAAGAATCCAATGACGCTTGGCCGGTCCAAGTCCTGCGTGGTGCAAACTTCAACCCGCCTGCCGCCCCACGCGCCCAGCCCAGCGGCTAAAACGCCAGCCGGTTGACTCGTCTCCACCGGCGCCGCTCGCTTCCACAACCGGCGCAGCCGCCAGGAGTGAACCCCCAGATCCACTACCCGCGCCGCAGACGCCGCAAGCCACAACGCTCCGATGGCCAAACTCCAGCGAATGTCCAAATCGAGCCACGGCTGTGGCGCCGCCACCGCCAACCGCGAGGCGTTCCCGGAGCCTAAAGCGTGGAGCGCCAGCAACAGGGGCAAAAAGGGAAGCGCCACAACCGCCGCAAACCCCGCCACCCAAACCGCAAACCGGTGCGCAGCCGAAACTCGCGGCGCCAGGCGCAGACAAATCGCCAGCCCGCAGGCCAAGGCCGCGCTTTGCCACAGCGCCGTCACCACCATTGGAGCTGCCGCCTGCGAAAACCCCCGGAAGGCGGCCAGCCACTGGCTCGCATGGATCCCATCGGCAAGGAGATCAAACCCCATGCTTTACTCCTCCGTCTCTTCTTGAAGCCTTTCGGCTTTAGGCTGCCGGCTTCGTCCTGTCTCCTCGCCCGGTCCGGCCTCCCGAATGGCCTCCTTCAGGCGTTCGAGCTCCTCAGCGCTGATCTCCTCGTCCCCCAGCAGCGACAGAAGCAGCCGCTCCCGCGAGTCGCCAAAGAATCTTTTCAGCACGTGCCGCACCTCGCTCCGGCTCGCTTCCTCTTCCGCCACGCACGGCCGGTAAATAAACGCTCGCCCTTCCTGTCGATGATCCACGTATCCCTTTTGCTCCAAGATCCGGATCGTGGTCAGCACCGAGTTATAGGCCAGCGCCTCCCCTTGCGGCATCGCCGCGACCAGGTCCGTGACCGCCGACTCGCCCCTCCGCCACAGAATCTTCATCAGCCTCAGTTCGGCCGCGGTCAGCGTGTTGGACTTTTGCGGTGGCATTGTATCTCTTTGATTCCTCGCGATATTTGGCGTCCGG
>JASHTU010000499.1 GCA_030040395.1 Acidobacteriaceae bacterium | reverse complement strand
AACCAGATTCACGCGGCGCCGGCGGGCAAGGACATTCTGCTGCTGGTGTGGGCCGACGGCGGCACAAGCTATCGCGTGGTGCACCCCAATGCCAACGTGCAGAGCGGGATGTAAGCTTCAGTCCTGAAACTCGCGATCTGCTCAAGGAAAATAATCAAAAAAAACGGGTGAGCGGCGCCCTCAGCCGCCCACCCGGAATAAAAAAGGTTGAGGAAACTCCGGAAGGCATCGGTCCGGTTCCTCCAACTCCGCGCCCATGCCTTCCGGATTTCGTTATGTCAGACCGCGCGTTGTGTTCGGCAACCGCGGTTGATCTGCTGCTGTCCCCGGATGAACTCCTATAACCTTCAGCCCACCATTTGCAGTGCTAATGGAGGGGCTAATCGGCAGAGGTTGCGGCGCTGCCCCACAGCACGCTGGAACCCCACAGGACGCTGGAGCCCCACAGGACGCTTTCCGCATTGGTCGTACTCGAGCCCCAGAGCACGCTTTCTCCCACGAGCGTGCTGGAGCCCCAAAGCACGGACTGGCCGGAAGTGTTCAAGCCCAACACCGCCGACGAGCCCCACAGCACAGAAGAGCCCCACAACACCGAAGAGCCCCAGAGCACGGATTGGCCGGTGACCGGGACGCCGTTGGCCATGACCACTTCGCCCTTGGCGTCGATGGTGGCAAAAGGCGACATCGCGCTGTACTTGACGGACGGAGGAGTATTGGCCATGTTCAGAGCAGCGTTGATGTCCAGGTAGCCGGCGCCGACGGTGAAGACATCGGCCTGCTCCTGGAAGGTTTGCCCCGTGATCGGATCGGTGACGATGGAGCTTTGGATCAGGTCTTTGAAGGCGGAAGACATGAGAATCGCCTTCACCTGATCGGGGGTTAAGGCGGAATTGTCCTGAAGCAAGAGCGCCGCGGCTCCGCTGACCATGGGCGCAGCCATGCTGGTCCCGCTCAAGATAAAGTACTCGCCGGAAGGAGCACTGGCGCCATTGTTCACGTACACCGAATGAGGAACTTCATTGGTGGGATATTCCTGATTCAGCGTTTCCGACGAAGTATAGAGCGAGATGATCATGTTCCCGGGCGCCACCAGATCGGGTTTGACGACCTGATCCCAGAGCGTGGGCCCCTTGGAGCTGTAGCTGGCGGGAATATCGTCGGTGCGATTTGCAGTGCCCATGGTGTTCATGGCCCCCACCGTGATCACGTAGGGATCGTTGCCCGGCGAAGTGATGGTGCCGTAGCCGTTGGTTCCCGCATTGTTGTCGCGGCCGAAGTTGCCGGCCGAAACCACAACCACGATGCCTGCCTGCCACGCCTGCTCGACGGCCTGGCAGAGCGGGTCCTGGGTATAGCTCTCATACACTCCAGTGCCCAACGACAGGTTCATGACGCGAATGTTATAGGTCTTCTTTAGCTGAATGGCGGTTTGGACGGCGCTAATGGTGGCGCTTTCGCTTCCGTTGCCGTTCACGTCGAGGACGCGCAGGTCGATGAGATTGGCTCCCGAGGCGACGCCTTGGAAAGTGTACGAGTAACGAAATCCGGTGGACATGTATCCATCGCCAGCGATGATGCCGGCGACGTGGGTGCCATGCCCGTAGCCGTCGGCGGCGCTGCCCGAGCCGGTGAAGTCCTGGCTGTACACCAGGTTGCCGCTGTTGAGGTCGGCGACGCTGGCGATGCCGCTGTCGATGACGGCGACGCCGATGCCGGCGCCATTGAGGCCCTGCGACCAGCCCGCGGACGAGTTAATGGTTTCGTTATGGTAGTCGAGCGCTGCGGGCACGCCGAAGGCGGTGTTCGCGGCTCCTTTGACCGGACGGTCGAGCGAGATGTAAGCCACCGCCGGGTCGGAAGCCAGATCCTCCAGTTCGGAACCCGGGATGGTGTAGGCTCCGCTCCGGATCAAACTGAGCTCGCGGTTGATTTTGCCGCCGCGGTTGAACACCTTCTGGTGCATGGCCGAAGACAGCGGTTGCTTGAATTGCACAATGACGTTGACCTGGGGCGAGTTCTCCTTCGCCGCGAGATCGTTGGAGATCTTGGGCGAGAGAGCGAAGCACAGGCTTGCGCCCGCGATCAAAGCGCACACGACGAGAGTCTTTCTTCCCCACATGGCGCTTCGAGTAGGTTTAGGTTTCATTCCCGTTTCTCCTTCCTTGTTTCACCGCTGCTTCGAGAGCAAGGCGTCCAATTCGTTCGAGTAATCCAGATAAGCCAGTGCAGCCATCTGAGATCTGTTGCGTCACGCCATGGAGCGGCTCCAATGGAGCATGATTTTTGCGGTCTACCGGGTTGGCGGATAGACCGCTCGGCGAAGAAGCATGAGGCGCCTGGATGAGAGGTTTCTCATGCAACTGCTCGGGGAATCGGCTTCGAATTAGAAACCTTTAAGTGCGCGAGTAACCGAAGAACGGTGACTAAGGTAGAAATTTGGCCTTATTCGACGAGAAATAGCCCAAATCCTGACCGGTGGGTGGGAGGGAGTACAACTTTGGTTTTTTGCATGCGCCGATTCGTAGTGCTGAAAAGGGTTAGTGAGGCCAGGCGGCCCCGGGCGGAGTTTGTGCGAGGACTCTTGCGCCGGTGGGTGGGACCTACAACTTTCGTCTCGTTTTGAGAAGGCGCGCCTACATCTTTCGTTCTTAAAGTGACCTAACCCAGCCGCCGATGCAGGCGTTGACCGTGCTCCGCGTTCCAGCGGAGGGGCAGGGCGGCGGAGAAAGGGGAGTTAGACCGGTGAACCCTTCCATACCAATGCGAGCAAAAGTGTTTGTTGCCCTCACGGCGGCGTGCGGAGCGAGCGTGCTGCTGACGGCGTTTTGGCAATGGCGCTCCAACGATCTGCTCCGCTTCTTCTGCTATCTCGCCATTGCCATGCTCGCGGCGGCGATGCGGGTGAAATTGCCGGGCATGGACAGCACCATGTCGGTTCACTTTCTGTTTGTGCTGCTGGGCATTCTGGAACTCTCGCTGCCGGAAACGCTGGCCATCGGGTGCGCCGCGGCGCTGGTGCAAAGCCTGTGGAAGACCAGGCAAAGGCCCGAGACGATCAAGGTGGTGTTCAACGTGATCAGCATGAGCGCCAACGCCATCTGCATCACGTATTATGTGTATCGGTTTTCCTTGGGATTCTTAAAGAATGGCGCGCCTTTGCTGCTGGTGGTGGCGGCCTTCACCTATTTTGTCGCCAACACGGCGCCCGTGGCCGTGGTGATCGCGCTGAGCGAAAACCGCCCGCTGCGTTCAATCTGGTCGGAGACCTATTTTTGGTCGCTCCCGTATTACCTGGTCGGGGCGGCGATCGTATGCTTGATCAGCATCTCCAACCGGTATATGGGCTGGGAAAGCGCGCTGCTGATCGTGCCCGTGATGTACGGGATTTACCGCTCCTACCTGATGTACCTGGGGCGGCTCGAGGAGGAGAAGCGGCGCGTCGAGATCGAAGCCAAGCAGGTGGAGGCCGAGAAGCGCCACGTCGAGCAGGTTTGCGCGCTGCACATGCGCACCATTGAGGGTCTGGCCTTGGCCATCGACGCCAAGGATCACACCACGCACCAGCACTTGAACCGGGTGCGCACCTACGCGGTGGAGATCGCCAAGGAGCTCGCGCTGGGCGAGGAAGAGATCGACGCTTTGCGCGCCGCGGCTTTGCTCCACGATATCGGCAAGCTGGCCGTTCCCGACCATATCATCAACAAGCCCGGGCGGCTGACTCCGGCCGAGTTCGAAAAGATGAAAATTCATCCCATCGTGGGCGCTGAGATTCTGGAGAAGGTGTCTTTCCCGTATCCCGTGGCTCCCATTGTGCGCGCCCATCACGAAAAGTGGAACGGCAGCGGCTACCCCGATGGCCTCACGAGAGAAGAGATCCCCATTGGCGCGCGCATTCTGGCCACGGTGGACTGCCTCGACGCCCTCTCCTCGGATCGGCAATACCGGAAAGCGTTGCCGCTGGACGAGGCCATGAAGCAGGTCGCCGCAGAGGCCGGGGCGGCATTCGATCCTCAGGTGGTGAAAATTCTCATGCGCCGCTACCGGGAACTCGAGAGCGTGGCCATTCACGGGCTGGAGGAGGCGAGCATCGATGCGCTCAGCTTCAGTCACGCAGTGGAGCGCGGAGAGCGGCCGGCGGCCGGCTTCGAGCACGATACGTCCCACTCCGGCAGCCCGAGCGACTTTCTGTCTTCGATCGCCTCCGCGCGGCAGGAGGCGCACACGCTCTTCGAGCTCAGCCAGGATCTGGGTAACTCGCTGAGCCTGGATGAAACGCTTTCGTTGGTGGCCATGCGGCTGCGCAAGCTGGTGCCCTACGATTCCATCGTGGCCTACGTCCGCAAGGGCGATCTGCTGGTTCCCGAGTTTGTGAGCGGCGACAACTTTCGCTTCTTCTCCTCGCTGACCATTCCCGTGGGCACGGGCCTTTGCGGATGGGTGGCGCAGAACGCGCGGTCGATCATCAATGGAAACCCGGCGGTGGAAGCCGGCTTTGTCCACGACCCGAACAACGCCGGCGAGCCGCGTTCGGCGCTGGCCGTTCCGCTCGAAGGAGTTTCCGGGCTGGTGGGGGTGTTGGCCCTCTACCAGGCCAAGCCCGACGCTTTCACCAGCGACCACCTGCGCGTGCTGCAGGTGATTACTTCGAAGGTTGCGCTATTCATCGACAACGCCCTGAAATATCGCGAAGCGGAGAGCTCCGCCACCATCGACTATTTGACCGGCATGGCCAACGCCCGGGCCCTCTCGATGTATTTGGAGCAGGAGTTGGCGCGCTGCAAACGCGAGGAGACCACCGTGGCCGTGATGGTTTGCGATCTGAATGGATTTAAGGAGATCAACGATCGCTACGGGCACCTGGCAGGCGACAAGGTGCTGAAGGTTTTCGCCAACCTGATGCGCGAAGCCTGCCGGGACAGCGACTACATGGCGCGCATGGGCGGAGACGAATTTGTGATCATTGCGCCCAACATGCCGCCGGCGTTGGTAGCTGAACGCGCCACGCTGCTGAGCGCGATGGCGCAAAAGGCGGGGCGGGCCGTTTGCGGAAAAGATTTTCTCTCCCTCAGCCTGGGAGCGGCGTTTTATCCCCAGGAAGGGCAGGAATCGGAACAACTGCTGGCCGAAGCGGACCGGAAGATGTATGCGGCCAAGGAACATTTCTACGCCGGCCGCGAGCTCATTCGGCCAGAGCTGATTCAGTTGTCGCATTGGGCCACGGTCAATTGAAACCGCGGCCTGCCCGCGTCAATTGGATTCGCCGCCCGGCGCGTAGTAGCCTTCCCGCGTAATGACGGTCAGGTCGTCCTTGTTGGCCTTGAGCACGATCTTGTGGTAGCCGCCCTCGTTGTCCACCGGGTCGGGCGTATAGGTGAGCAGGTACTGGCCGCGCAGATTCTGGGCAATCAGGTTGTAAATTTCCTCCAGGTTCGTCGTCCGCTTGGCCTCGAAAA
>JASHTU010000498.1 GCA_030040395.1 Acidobacteriaceae bacterium | reverse complement strand
CGGCAGCGTGCCGCACTCCGGCTTCGGCATGGGCATCGAGCGCGTGGTCTCGTGGATATGCGGCCTTGACCACGTGCGGGAAACCATCCCCTTCGCGCGGATGCTGCACCGGATTTATCCATGAGCTTACCCGAGCTCGAACATTTCCGGCTCCCGAAATGGCGGAAGCAGAGCGAGGAACCCGGAATGTCCGGATCATCAAGCTCGGGCAATCTCCATGGGCGCGGCCTGGGCGTGCTCCTTTTCGACCAGAGTCAGTGCGTCCTCGAGGATATCGAGGGCGACCGTCGCTTCCTCACTGCAGACGACGAGCGGGGGCGAGAGCCGGAGCGAGCTTTCGCCGCAGCCCAGGACCATCAGGCCGCGCTCGAAGGCCAGGGTCTCGACGCGGTTGCGCAGCTCCGGGGCCGGTTCACGTGTCAATTGGTCTTTGACCAACTCGACGCCGATCATCAAGCCGCGCCCGCGCACGTCGCCTACCAGGGGATGGGTCTGCTTCCAGCCGCGCAGACGCTCGAGCATCAAAGCGCCGACCCGGGCGGCGTTGGCCATGGCCTCCCGCTCAATGATGTCCATGGTGGCCAGTGCGGCGGCGATCGAGACGGGATTGCCGCCGAAGGTGGAGGCGTGCGAGCCGGGAACCCAGTCCATGACTTCAGCACGGGTCATGCAGACGCCGAGGGGCATGCCGCTGGCAATGCCCTTGGCGAGACAGACCATATCCGGCTCGACGCCGGAGTGCTGGATGGCCCACCACTTGCCGGTGCGCCCGCAGCCGCATTGCACCTCGTCGACGACGAGCAGGATGCCGTGCCGGTCGCAGAGGGCGCGTAACTCGCGCAGGAAGTTGTCGGGCGCCATGACATAACCGCCCTCGCCCTGGATCGGCTCGATGAAGATGGCGGCGACCTCTTCGGGCGGCAGGATGGTCTTGAAGAGCTTCTCTTCGATATAGCGGGCGCAGCCGAGATTGAAGGCTTCCTGCTCTTTGGGTCCGCCGGTGGCGCCGCGGTAGGTGTAGGGGAACGGAACGTGAGTTATACCGGAGACAAGCGGCGAGAAGCGGCGCTTCTGCTGCGGCTTGGAGCCGGTGAGAGCGAGCGCGCCCATGGTGCGGCCGTGAAATGCGCCGAGAAACGAGATGATTTGCTGGCGGCCGGTGTGGTAGCGGGCCAGCTTGAGGGCGCATTCAATGGCTTCGGCTCCTGAGTTGCCGTAAAAGAAGCGGTGCGGGCCAGGCATAGGGGCGACGGCCGAAAGCCGATCGGCGAGGTCGGTCATGCCTTCGTAGTAAAAGTCGGTTCCGGAGATGTGGATGAGCTCCGCGGCCTGCTTTTGGATGGCGGCGACGACTTCAGGATGGCAATGGCCGGTGGACACCACGGCGATGCCGGCGGCGAAGTCGAGAAACTGGTTGCCGTCCACATCTTCGACGCGGATGCCGCGGCCGCGGCGGGCGACCAGCGGATAGCTGCGCGTGTAGCTGGGCGAGATGAGCCGTTGGTCGGCGGCGACGGCGGCCTTGGCCATGGATCCGGGCAGGGAGGTGACGAGCTTGGGTCCGTATTGCGCATGCAACTCGTGGCGGGTCATGAAAGAGCCTCCTCGGCAGATTGGTTGTGGGGCCTTCGCGGTCCAATCCGTGCAGCAGTCTGAATAGATGAGCGGATGGAGCGCGGCCCCGGATCCCGGCAAGCGGGATCGTCTACTTCCGCTCGCCCCTGAGGGACGAAAAGCAGCGGGCAGACTTCGGCGGGCTTGTTGCTAGTCGCCGCCGAAGAGGCTAGGTCGGATGCGGATGGGCAGCACGCGCAGGCGCCAGCGCGGCCGGACCGAGCGCTCGCGCGACCAGCTTCCGCCGGCTGGGAGAATCTCGATTCCTTTGGCGATGCGCGTCTGCATGAGAGCTCCGCTGCTCAAGAGGATAGCACGCGCGGGGGGCGGATTTCTAAGCGTCGCATACAGGCAAACGCGATCGGCTCTGCCCGGCCGGTTGGCCCGCGTTGATGGACTGGACGGACTGACCGGAGCCGAGTTCAACTTGCGACTATCTGCGCAGTTCCCACCGTTTTAGCTGTTTTAGCTATCTTAGCTATCTTAGCTAGTGTGCCCCTCCCCCTACCCCGTTTGGGGTTAAGTGGTTTGTTTACAATCATTTATACTAATGAGTACTGGGTCTAAATCCTTGATAATAAAGGAGTTAGATCCTAACGTCTTCCATCCAAATGAGTTACGGGCAGATTTGAGCCAGAATTTGGCATAAATATACTTGACTAACCAACTCGATTCGTGTAGAGTTGGTGCATGGAAGACCTAAAGACTCTCACCGCTGCCATTCGTTACTTTGCCGATGAGCAGGCCTGCATTGATGCCGTGCGTGTGATGCGCTGGCCCGATGGCAAGCCGATTTGTCCTGAGTGTGGCTGCGAGCGCAATTACTGGCTTGCCAAGCAGCGCCGCTGGAAGTGTGCTAACGGCAAGTGCGGCAAGCAATATTCCGTCAAGGTGGGAACTATCTTCGAGGAGTCAGCGCTCTCGCTAGATAAATGGCTTGTGGCAATCTGGCTTGTCGGCAACTGCAAAAACGGAATCAGTAGTTATGAGCTTGCCCGCGACCTGGGCGTGACTCAGAAATCGGCATGGTTCATGCTCCACCGCATCCGCTTTGCCATGTATAGCGGTTCTCTCGCCAAGATGGGGTCTGATGGCGGTCCGGTCGAGGTTGATGAAGCGTATGTGGGCGGCCATCCCAAGAACAAGCATCTCGGAAAGCGTGACCATCAAATCGGCAAGAAATACCTGCGCAATCTTGACGGTTCAATCAGCGGCCCCAACCCCAATTACAAGCCGCATTCGATCACTGGTCGGGCCACTCTGAAGACTCCGGTTTTCGGAATGCTGGACCGCGAGGCACGGCAGATTCGCGCTCAGGTAATCCCTGAAGTGAAACGCGAAGTCCTGATGAACGCAATCCTCGAAAACGTCGAAAAAGGATCGACCATCTACAGCGATGGACTGCAAGATTACAAGCCGCTGCGCAACATGGAATTCATGCACGAGACAGTGAATCACGTAACCGAATACGTTCGCGGTCAGGTCCGCACTCAGGGAATCGAAAATTTCTGGTCTTTACTGAAGCGGTCACTGCGTGGAACCTATGTTGCTGTTGAGCCGTTTCACTTGGATGCTTATGTGACCGAACAGGTCTTCAGGTACAACAATCGCGCTACCAAAGACAACCCGATAAACGACGCTGACCGTTTCATGGCCGTACTCTCGCAGATCGCGGGCAAGCGGCTGACCTACAAGGAACTGACCGGCAAGGTGGGAGAAACGGAACCCGAAGCGTTCTAAGATTTCGGAGATTTCCGCAAGGCGGATGAAGAGACAAAGGCGGGGGAAACGATAGGTCGCGCTCTTTCCTGTGCCTTGCCGTTGCCCTTGGTTTGCCGTGTAGCGCGTTCTTCCGCCAGCTTGGCCTTGACGGTCGCGGCGGGGACGGAGACGACCGCGCGCAGCGTGTTCTCAAAGTTCTGATGCGCTTGAGACTTCATGGCGTTTATCATAGCGCAATTCAGAAAGGATACTTGATTATGTTGATGCAGCGAGTGTACGCAATCACTTGTCCAAAGTGCCACGACACCATACCTCTCCCGCGTCAAAGCCTTCTAGGAAGATTCGAGCAT
>JASHTU010000497.1 GCA_030040395.1 Acidobacteriaceae bacterium | reverse complement strand
GCGCTTCCGCTGCTCGCGTAAACCAGATGGCGCCGCTAGAGAATCCTTTCCACGGTCAAATGGAGATCACCATTTGTTTGTGGAAGAGGAACTACTCGCACGTCCTCTTGGACGCGCAGCGAAGCGCACTCGAGGCACTCTCTATGAAGCCGGCCCAATGAGTGAACAGTCTGAAAAAGCCTGAGTCAATCTCCTGGGCAGAGCGCGTCAATGAAACGTCTGTGGCGGATGCAGCCAAGGCACGGGCATCGCCTCCACAGCTGGCGCGGGCAGCCCCGTCATTGAAATAGTGGTATGCCTGGCTGGATCCCCCAAGGATCTCATTGAAATGCTCCCAGGGGCGCATGACCGGAACGGCCGACAGCGCGGCTGCACCAAAAGCAATCGCAACAAAGATGCGGTTTCGCGTCGAGTGGGAGGCCATGGCATACTGTGCCGCCGTCCCTGCGAAGACAGAGAGCAGAACCACAATCGGGAGCGCGTGGCGGATGCCGCCGTAGGGAACGCCGCGCATGAGAACGAGCAGGAAGAAAATGGTTGCAACCAGGACCGTGGATTGCGGTGCTCTCCATCCGGCCGGAAGGCGGCGGGCACAATAGAGCCACAGCCCCAGCAGGACCAGGACCATCGAGCCGATGGGCAGCCTGAGGGCAAGGACCCCTGGGAAGAAGTACGTGGAACAAGCGTTGAAACAGGAATGACCGAAGGCAAAAACAGGGTCGGCACGTCCTTCGAGTCCCGCCCTTATGGTATCGGCGAAGCCCCAGATATAGGCGCACGGCGCCACATGATTGCGGGCCATTGCAGAGAGCACCAAACGATAGGCCGGAGAGCGAAGATCGGCGATCTTGGCCGCGATTTCCTTCCCTCGGATGCCTATTCTGGCGCTGCGCCCGTCGTCATGATCGGGTACACCGTCTGGCGGAATCGCTACGCCAGCTCGCCGTCGGTCATCGGCCGTCAAGTCCGCATCAATGAGAAGCCCGCCACCATCGTCGGCGTTATGCCAAGAGGCTTCATGTTCCCTACGACTGTCGATCTATGGATGCCCCTTGTCCCGACACCCAACGATCTCAAACGCGACAACCGTCAGTTCCAGGCTTTCGCGCTTCTCCGGCCCGGTATCCGACTATCGGCCACCCAGGCCGAACTCTCGGGCAATCGCAAAACGCCTCGCCTGTGGGATTCGTCCCCCTCATTGCATGCGCCAATGTCGCCAACATGATGCTCAGCCGCTCCGTCGCCCGCCAGCGCGAGATGTCAATCCGCGCCGCTCTGGGCGCGTCTAACTCTCGTTTCCATCGGGTCACGGGAACTGGAGATGGCCCACAGCCCGCCTCTCTTTCAAGCTCGCTTTCGTGAAATCCACGACTTGATCCTGACCGCCAGACGCCGCCGTTTCAAGGGAAAGGATCGTTCGCGCCGGAACGAGCCAACCGCCTGTTCAGCGCGCCGGCAGTCCACAGGATTCGGGCCAATTCGCCCTTCGTCCGCCCCTAAAACGCTCCCTATTCCTCTCTTGTCGTCCTTTCTTCTCGCGCATCCGGCCTAATGTTGCTAGATTCACAGTCATGATGCTTCGCTCGAGACCGTTGAGCCGCAAGATGTGGTTGCTGCCGCTGATTGCAGCTACCTACTTTATGGTGTCGGGCGGTCCCTATGGCATTGAGGACATTCTGGGTGGCGCCGGTTTCGGCGTGGCCATCGTGATTCTGCTCGTGTTGCCGCTGATCTGGAGCCTGCCCACCGCGCTTATGATCGGCGAACTGGCCGCCGCCATTCCCGCAGAAGGCGGCTTTTACGTCTGGGTGCGTCGCGGGCTCGGGCCGTTTTGGGGTTATCAGGAAAGCTGGCTCTCTCTTTCCGCCAGCATCTTCGACATGGCGCTCTACCCCTCCATTTTTGTACTCTACCTGGGCAAATTCAGCCCCGCCCTTACAGCAGGCCCGCAGGGCTACCTGTGGTCACTGGCAGTCGTGGTTCTGTGCTGCGCGTGGAACCTGCGCGGCGCACCCAAAGTTGGCAACGATTCTGTCTGGCTTTTCGCTCTGCTCCTCGCGCCTTTCGCTGTTTTTGTCGTTCTCTGCTTTTGGCGCGGCCTCACTCTGCACCCTGCGATGCACTGGGCTCGTCCTACCCTCGGAGCTGGCGCTGAATCCAGCCTCTCCACGGCAATCTTAGTCGCCATGTGGAACTACATGGGCTGGGACAACGCCTCGACCATCGCTCGCGACGTGGAAAACCCACAGCGCAACTACCCGCGCGCGATGATCGGCGCCGCAGTTCTCACGGCGGTCACCTACGCTCTTCCACTGGCGGCCATGGCGGTCGCCGGGCTCTCGCCTGGGGGCTTTTCTACCGGTTCTTGGGCCATCGCCGGCGGCGAAATCGGCGGTCCCATTCTCGCCACGGGCGTTGTCGCCGGCGGCATCATCTGCGGCGTGGGCATGTTTAACGCACTGGCGATGAGTTACGCGCGCCTCCCCATCGCCATGACCGCCGACGGCATGCTGCCCCGCATTTTCATGAAGCGCAATGCCCGCGGTGTTCCCTGGGTCAGCTTGCTTGCCTGCAGCCTGGCTTGGGCGCTGGCGCTCAAGCTGCCCTTCGAACGCCTCATCACCATCGATCTGATTCTTTACGGAACGAGCCTGCTTCTCGAGTTTGCGGCGCTGGCAGTGTTGCGAGTTCGCGAGCCGGAGCTGGAGCGGCCCTTCAAGGCCGGGGGCTTGGCATTTGCCTGCCTGTTGGGGGTAGGGCCGGCGCTCCTGATCGGTTACGCGCTCTATACCTCACGGGGCGAGAAAATCATCGGGACCGTGTCGGCTATGGTGTTCTCCGTGGCGGTCGCTCTGCTGGGTCCGGTTCTTTATTGGTTCACTGCCGCTGTCCGTGTACGGCGCCGAGCCATAGAATCGGTCACGAAGTAGAAAACCATCTTGTTCCCTGTCGAATGCCGGATCCGGGATCCCTCCGCCACCCCGACCCACTTAAAGAGCTGCCGATAAACGGGCGTGATTTCAACAATGGATTCTGTGATTTACGTAACAAACATGGGGTGACTCCCATCACTGCGGCAGCCTTCGCTAAAGCGCAGAATAACGCGGGCTTAAAGAGTACGGTTTGTGGTCGCGAGGCGCGATTTGTGAGGGCTGGAAGCAGGCTGTGGCGTCGTTCCGCTGAAGATCGCGGAGGCGTGCAAAGATGACCTGGAGCGAGGAGTATCGACATAAACAGATGAGCGCGCGGGAAGCGCTTCAGGCGGTGCATTCGGGAGCGCGAGTCTGGATCCAGTCGGGTTGTGGCACGCCTTCCCCGCTTGTAAATGCGTTGGTGGCGCGCGCCTCCGCGCTCCGCGATGTCGAGATCGTCCACATGATGACGCTCGGCAGCGCCGATTACACGCGTCCGGAGTACGAAGGTCACTTCCGGCATCGCGGCCTCTTTCTGGGCCCCAACGTGCGCGAGGCCGTGGCCGCGGGACGTGCCGATTACACGCCCATCTTCCTGAGCGAAATTGAGGGCCTCTTCGAAAATGGCGCATTGCCACTCGACGTCGTGCTCATGCAGGTTTCTCCTCCCGATGGGCACGGGTTCGTGAGCCTGGGCACAACCGTGGACTGCACGCTCACGGCCACGCGCTTCGCCAAGGTTACGATCGCGGAAGTCA
>JASHTU010000496.1 GCA_030040395.1 Acidobacteriaceae bacterium | reverse complement strand
GCCTCGGCCAGCGCCAGGTCACCCTCGGGCGAGCCCAGAAAGTCGTATGCCTCCTTGGCGGAAAGGCACAGGTTCAAAGCCTCCGGCGCAGCCAGGCCGATATCTTCAATGGCCATGCGCACGATGCGCCGCGCCAGATAGAGCGGGTCTTCGCCGGCGGCAAACATCCGGGCCAGCCAATAGAGCGCAGCATCGGGGTCGGAGTTGCGCACGCTCTTGTGCAGCGCGGAGATCAGGTTATAGTGCTCCTCGCCCTGCTTGTCGTACATCAGCACGCGCTTCTGCACTGCTTCCGCGGCCATCTCCTTTGTGATTCGGCTGCCGCGCGGTCCTTCAGGGGCTAAACCCCCAGTCTCCTTCGATGGGACGTTCGGCGCCGCTGAAGTCGCGCTCTGATACAAAATCGATTCGGAATCCGCTGCGGCCGCAGACGGTTCCTGCGCAAGTTGCGCCGCAACTTCCAGCGTGTTGTAGGCGCTGCGGCAGTCGCCGCTCGTATAGCTCGCCATCAGCTCCAGCGCCCCTTCGTCCGCCGCCAGCTCGAGCGCGCCAAGGCCGCGCTCGCGGTCCGCCAAAGCCCTCTGGAGCAGCGCCACAATCTGCTCGTCTTTGAGCGGTTCGAGCACGTACACCCGGCAGCGCGAAAGCAGCGCGGAAATAATCTCGAATGACGGATTCTCGGTGGTGGCCCCGATGAGCCGGATGGCGCCCCGCTCCACGAAGGGCAAAAATGCGTCCTGCTGCGCCTTGTTGAAGCGGTGAATCTCATCCACAAACAGGATGGTGCGCGAACCCATCTCCGCCGCCCGCGCCGCGTCGGCCATCACCTGCTTGATCTCCTTGATGCCGCTGGTGACCGCGGAAAACTCGATGAAGCTGGCCTGCGTGGTCTCGGCAATGATCTTGGCCAGGGTGGTTTTGCCCACCCCCGGCGGACCCCAGAAGATCATCGAGCCGGCGTCGTCGCGCTCGATCTGCACCCGCAGCGGCCTGCCGGGTCCGACCAGGCGCTCCTGGCCCATGAGTTCGTCCAGCGACCGGGGCCGCATCCTCTCCGCCAACGGCGCCATGACCACTGCGTGGAGCGGGCTTTTGGAGGAGCGTATCGAAGCTGCCGGCCCAGTGTCGAACAAGCTCATCGCGCCCCTCCACGATGTCCCGGCGATCTGCCGCGCTGCTTGCCCCGGCGCTGCCGGGCGGCCTCATAGAGCAGCACGCTGGCGGCGGCGGCCGCGTTCAAGCTTTCGACGGAACCGGGGCAAGAAATGGTGACGGCGCCATCGGCCATTGCAGCCACCTCCGGCGGCACGCCGTTGCTCTCGTTGCCGAAGATGAGGGCGACAGGCGCGGCCAAGTCCATGAGGTCGGCGGGTTCGGCGCCACGCACGGTAGTGGTCCAGATTCTCAGTTCGGCCTCGCGGAGGCGCGCAAAGCAGTCTTCCGCGCTTGCCGTGATCAATGGAAGCCGGAAGACGCTGCCCGCCGACGCGCGCACCGCCTTCGGGTTCCAGGCGCTGACCGTGCCCGGCAAGCTCACCACGCCGCCGGCGCCAAAGGCCTCGGCGGAGCGCAGGATTGCGCCCAGATTGCCGGGGTCCTGGAGGCCGGCAAGCACCACGACCAGAGGCGCAACCTTGCGACGGCGCTCGAGCAGGTGGGCCCAGGTCCAATCCGGCGGCTCGACCAGCGCGGCTAGCGGTTGCGGCGTTTGCGTGGTCAACGCGGAGTCCAGCAAGCGCCTTGGCGCGAGCAGAACTTCGGTCTGGCGCGGCAGCGGAAGACGCTCCAGCAGGTTTTCAAAGCCCCGCGCGGCAAAGACGCACGGAACCCGCAAGCCGGAGCGCAACGCCTCCTCAACGAGGTTCGCTCCTTCGATCCCGGCCAGCCCGCGGCCATTGCGGCCAGGGCTGGCGAGCGCCTTGCGAAGTTCTTTGAGGCGGGCGTTTTGCTCACTCTGTACAATGCGAGGAGGCATCGGTGCGCGACTTTCGCGCGCTGTGCCGATTTTATGCTTTTTGTTCGGCCGCGAGCGGGCTGCCGGAGCCGGCCAATATTTGTGCTGCCGCCGGCGCCCTCGCTTGCACCGCGGCTGGTGCTGTGTTAGTTTCCGTCTTTGTAACGTCTGCTTTTTTCGCGAACCGAGGTAGGCATTCTTGTCCGCGGAGATTTTACGCGTCCATCCCGATGAACCTCAACCGGACCGGATCGACTATATCGTCTCCTGCCTGCGCAAGGGAGATGTAATCGCGCTGCCGACCGACACTTTTTATGGCCTGGCCGTGGACCCCGTGAATCTGCACGCGGTGGAGCGTATCTACCAGATCAAGACCCGCCAGAAGCACAAGCCGCTCTCGCTGCTCATCGCCGGCCTGGCCCAGGCGTACTCCCTGGCGCGTGATAGCGACGCCATGCTCGATAGGCTTGCCGACCGCTTCTGGCCGGGCCCGCTCACCATTATTGTGCGCGCCGGAAGCAAGCTGCCCCTGCGTTCCACCGCCAACACCGGCAACGTGGCTCTGCGCGTGCCGGACGCGGCCATTCCCCGCGCCGTCGTGGAACGCTTCGGC
>JASHTU010000495.1 GCA_030040395.1 Acidobacteriaceae bacterium | reverse complement strand
GGCCCAGCGCGTCATACTCTTCGGCCGACATGGCGTTCTGGCCGCCTTCGCCGCGGTTCAGCGTAAACAGCGTGACGCGCGCGCCCAGGCCGCGGCTCAAATAGGTGAGCAACGCGCCGTCTTCATCGTCGGGGTGGGCCACAATGTAAAGCACGCTGGCCGTGGTTCCCAGCCGCTTCAGGGTCTGCTCCAGTTGCACCTGGCCGCGGTCTTCCGGCAACGGCAATGCATTCACAGCAGGGTCGGGGAGCGGAATCGCAGCCAGCTCGTGGTCCGGGGAGGCGCTCGCCTCGCCTTGTTGGGCGCCGGTCAACACCGCGGCGGGGAAGGCCAACATCAGCCCCGCAACTGCCGCGCACACTGTTTTGAAATGGATGATTCGCTCGGGGAACATGACCATTGCCAGTGTACAATCCGGGGAAGCGCACCGGCTCAATGTTTTTTGAAACCCTGCTCCCGCCCAACCACGCTTGCACCTGGGCCTGAACCCATCGCTCCAATCCCCACCATGGACCGCGGCGGAAGCGCCGGCCCGCCCTCCAACGCCCGATTATCGAGAATTCGTGTGACCCCCGTCCCGGCATCGTGTCTAATAGGTGAGTACCGGCTTCCCGAAGAAAACGCGCACCGGTTTCCCCACGCAGCGAGGTCAACCCATGCTCATCGGCAAACCGCCCGATATTCCTTCATCCGAATTCACGCCCAAGCGCGCCTACGAAGCGTTCATCAATCGCCGTCGCTTTCTGCGTGGCGCGGCAGCCACGGGCGCCGTCGCCCTGGGCGCGGACCGCATCGCGAGCGTGTTTGACCCGCATGCGCGCGTGCTTGCCGATACTACCAAGTTGCAGACTGTCTCCAGCCCGCTGACCACCACCGGCGAACAGCTCACCAGTCTTGAAGACATCACTCACTACAACAACTATTACGAGTTCGGCGTGAACAAGGGCGACCCGGCGAAGAACGCCCACGCGCTGCCCACGCTGCCTTGGAGCGTCAAGATTGAAGGCAAAGTGGCCAAGCCGCTCACCTTCGACATCGACTCGCTGCTCAAGTTGCGCCCGCTTGAAGACCGCGTCTATCGTCATCGCTGCGTCGAAGCCTGGAGCTTGGTCGTTCCCTGGATTGGTTATTCGCTCTCCGAGCTCATCAAAGAATGCCAGCCCCTTTCAAGCGCGAAGTTCGTGCAGTTCCTGTCCTATTACAACCGGGGAGTGGAAGGCGCCTGGGCCTACCAGACCGATATCGCCTGGCCCTACTCCGAAGGCCTGCGCATGGACGAAGCCATGAACCCGTTGGCGATGCTGACCTTCGGCCTTTACGGCCAGACTTTGCCCAACCAGGACGGCGCGCCGGTCCGCGTCGTGCTTCCGTGGAAGTACGGCTTCAAATCAGCCAAGTCGATTGTCAAGATCCGGTTTGTGGAGAAGATGCCTCACACCACCTGGAACGACGAGGCCCCCAACGAGTACGGCTTCTATTCGAATGTGAACCCCAACGTGGACCATCCCCGCTGGAGCCAAAAAACGGAGCGCCGCATCGGCCTGCCCTTCTACGAGCAGCGGCGCACCACGCTCATGTTCAACGGTTACGGCGATCAAGTGGCGTACCTCTACAAGGGGATGGATTTGCGGAAGAATTTCTAATTTCTGGAGGGAGTCGAGTGGTGAGCGGACCTAGGTCCGATTCTGAACGATCATGCATCGACGAACGCTGCTAACGCTGAAAACCCTCACCTGGCTGGCGTGTCTCACGCCGTTGCTTTGGCTGCTTTGGGGCGCATTTACAAACGATTTGGGTCCCGACCCCACCCACACCATCACCTTCGCCACCGGCCGCACCACCCTGCGCCTGATCATGCTCACGCTGGCCATCACCCCATTGCGCCGTTTATGGCCCAAGCTAAGCTGGCTGATCAAGTTCCGCCGGTTGCTGGGTTTATTCGCCTTCTTCTACGCATCGCTCCACATGTTGACCTGGGTGGCTCTTTACAACGGCTTCAGTCCTGCCTCCATGGCCGCCGACATTGTCAAACGCCGCTTCGTCACCGCGGGAATGACCGCCTATCTGCTGCTCGTGCCGCTCGCCGCCACGTCCACCAACTGGGCCATTCGCAAGATGGGCGGCAAGCGTTGGAACCGGCTGCACAAGCTCATCTACGTTACCGCCGTGTGCGCCATCATCCATTATTGGTGGGGAGTCAAGCCCGGCGTCCTCACACCCATCGGCATGACGGCGATCCTGACCCTGCTCTTCCTGGCGCGCCCGGCGCTGGCCTGGAAGCAGAAGCGCAAGGCGCGAGCGGTTACGGTCTGATCCATCCTTCCGCAAACATGTACTCCGCCTACGGAAAAACCGGAGCGCTCCCTCCACGCGATGCCTCCGAATTCATCTGGGCATTCTTGAAAACTAGGAGTTTTCCCTATTGTTTTCCGACGAGCGATGTGGAAAGGTGGACTTATCTCTCGATTCCCGTGATCGAGCCAATCTTGGAGGAGTTATGGTGTTGTCTACCATTTCGGGATTTGCTCGCCGGGAAAATCGCGACCGGACGATGGATTCCATTTGCAGAAAATGCTACGCGACCGTCGCAACCGCATACTGGGAACTGGACCTGGAAATCGCGGAGCATTCCCACGTCTGCGATCCGGCGGTGCTGCAGTATTGGAACTCCAGGGACGGTCCGAAGAAAACCAACCAGCCCGCCATGCGGCCGAGTCCGTCTCCCACGAAATAAAGTTGTGCAAAGCAAGCCCTTCCGTTTCTCAATCGAACTCTAGCCACTTCTGCGCCACGGGCGCATAGCTCTTGCGATGCATCGGTGTGGGGCCCAGCCGGGCCAGCGCCTCCAGGTGCTGGGGCGAGCAGTAGCCTTTGTGCCGCGCCAAGCCGTAGCCGGGATACACCGCATCCAGCTCCACCAGTAGCCGGTCGCGATGCACCTTGGCTAGCACGCTGGCGGCGGCGATCGACAGGCTGGTCGAATCGCCCTGGATGACGGCTTGCTGCGGACACGGCCAGTCGATGGTGTCCACGCCGTCAATCAGCAAATAATCCGGGCTGAGCGCCAGCCGCTCCACGGCGGTGCGCATGGCCAGCAGCGATGCCCGGCGGATGTTGATACGGTCGATGGTTTCCACGTCCACCGCGGCAATGGCCCAGGCGATGGCCGCGGCGCGAATCGCGGCGTCAAACTCGTTGCGCTGATTTTCGGTGAGCTGCTTGGAATCCGTCAGCCCTGGCAGCGGATGGCCCCTGGAAAGGATGACGGCGGCAGCCACCACCGGCCCGAACATCGGTCCGCGGCCCACCTCATCCACGCCGGCGATGCGCAGGGCGCCGCATTTGGCCGCAGCGCGCTCCAGTTTCCACCCGCAAACCGGCCCCTTCGCCATGCCTTGAGTATAGAGAGACCGCGGCGCGTCTGCCTCAAACCTATCGCCGGCGGGGCGTGGAAAAACGGGGGAAAACCTGCGCCGACGGCACGGGAAAAGCCCGCCGGCGACCGGGCGCAAGAGCAGGCTACTTTCACGCATGAAAAAGAGTCGGCGCAACACAAAACCTTCCTCGATCCCCCCTCATCCAAGTATGGCGAGCAAAAAGCTTCCCCACTGACGCTGGGGAGCGCGACGTCAAAACGAGGCAAGCACGCAATGGCCAGTTCAACTGGAGCGGCCCAGGCGGATAATCCCGCTTTGGCGTTTCGGCAGGCCAAATTTTCAATTCGGGAATCGAGACGATGGAAATCGTCCACGCAGAGGGACCTCTATGAACAATCTCCTTAGACTAACTCCAGCCGGCATCGAAGCCCCGCGAGATGCTGATCGGAAAGCAAGCATGGTTGTCAGAACACAGAGCAAGGGCCGTGAACTGATCGGCCTCGAGGTAGGCGCGAATAACGTCCGGCGGTACTTTCCCAAAGATACGGCGGAAATCGAGTTGGAATTGGACCATTTGCAGATTCAGTGCGGACTGGGGCCCGATTTTTGGCGGGACCAGCCGGAAATTCATGACCCTCGGCTGTGCGCCTGGCTCAAGGCCAAGCACTTGGAGGGAAAACCGGGAGAGACGCCCACCCCTCTGGCCATGATTCCCTCCGGCAAGAACTCCTTCCGTCTTCAGCCCATCTGCCGGAACGGCCGCTCGAAAACGAAACCTGCGCCTCCCCCGCTCGACGAAGCGTGA
>JASHTU010000494.1 GCA_030040395.1 Acidobacteriaceae bacterium | reverse complement strand
TCAATCTGCTGGTCCTGCTTGTCCGTCTCCTTGGCGGCCGTCGCCTGGTTGCTGTATTTCACCGTCTCCTTCATCACCCGCTCGTCCTGCTTGCGGGCTTCAGCGGCCGACAAATCCGTGCCGTTCTTTGACAGCGTCCGTTCGACGGCAACTCCGTTTACGAAGAACTGGTCCTTCACCTCGGTCGTGCTCTTCTTCACCCTGCCTTTGCTGTCGGTTTCTGTCACCTCATCCGTAACCCGGCACTCGTAGCGCTCCTGCTCGGCGGCCAGCTTCTTTTGGTTCGCGAGCGCCCGCTGCAACAGCTCGGCGGCGTCTGGCAGGGGAGCATTCGCCGCGCCCGTCTGCGCGCTCATAGGCCGCAAACCGGTACAGCACGCCACCGCCAGAAAAAGAGGAGCAATGAGACGCATGAAAGCGTTCCTCGATTGTCGCTTTTGCAGACAGGCTACCGGCCCCCGCGCCTTGGGGTCGTCCTTAGGGTGTATCGACATATACGAGCGGGCAGCGACGGGAGCCATTTTTTCTCAGATCAAGGAGAGAGCAGCGACGCATACCGGGGCCCCCGCGGACGCGCTTTTTGTCCGTGGGGTGGATACCGGGCGTCTGCTAGCGACGATCGACACAGAGATGAGGAAAAATGGCCCCGTCCCTTCGGGTTGCGGCGCAAATCCGGGGTCCCCAGCGACAGCTTTTCGTCGCTGGGGTGGAAATTGGGCCATACTTCGTTATCGGCCTCGACCTTGGAGCCGCCAAAGCCTTCGGCCTCCGCCTCGTCTGGCTCAATTTTCGCTCGCAACGCTGCCCACCCGTATATGTCGATACACCCTAGACCCCGGGCGCAATCTCCCTCTTATCGTGTCGCTTCGATGCCCACCGGCAGTGAAGGTATCGCGCCTTCCCGGCGGGCTTCGGTCACCACCGCGTCCAGGTGCTCCAGAACCTCGGCAACGGTCATGGTGTAGATCTCCCGCCGCGAGTCGTATCCCTGCTCGATGAGCTGTTTCAGAAAGCGTCCTGCCGCCTGCGCGGCTAACTGGTCGGTAATCACCTTGCCGGTGCGCTTCTTCTGTTCCACCCAGGCTGTGCAGGGCAGCGCAATCCACATCGCCCGCCCGTTGACGTCGAACTCGATGTCCACGGCGTCCGCATGGCGGGTCGCGATGGCCACGACGGTGGCTTTCCACTGGCAGTGCAGGTCCTCGCCGGTCCAGCGGTCGGCGACGTGGAAGTCTTCAAACATGCCTTTAGCCTACCAGTTTCCCCGCTCCCTTCAGTACTCCCGCAAACTCCCCTGTCCATCCCCGAACCCTCGAGCAAAGCGCTCAAAGAATCTCCGGCATCCGCCCAAGAACCTGCGGCAAGCCCCATCCCGCACTGGAAAAGGCCATAGCCCGCTGGTAGACTAATGGGGTTGCAGTTGCAGCGCTTCCATCCGCTTGAACCGCCGCTCGGACCCGCCTGCAAGTCTACCGACGAAGGAACGCACAAGACTCTGTGGATACTCGTACCCGTCACGCCCTGAAGAAAGACAAATTCGCCCTCGCCGCCGCCACCAGCGCCAGTTGGGTCAGCGTTCACCGCGCCTCGGTGGTGCGCTGGTCCATTACCGCCGCCGCGGTGCTGGTGGTGTTCGTGGGCGCATTGGTTTACTGGGATGTGCAATCCGCGGCCGCCAACAACGCCCTCGGCGCCGCCATGGACGTTTACGCCGCTCCGCTGGCTACGCCGGGAGCTCCGCCCGAAACCGGCGTCTACGCCAACGCCGTCGATCGCGCCAAAGAGGCCAATCGGCAGTTTCTCGCCGTTGCGGGAAAATACGGCTGGCTGCCCACCGGAGCCAACGCCCGCTACTTCGCCGGTGTCACCTACGAAGAACTCGGCCAAAACACCACCGCAGAAACGGAGTTGAAGGCTGCGGCCAACTCTTCCAACCGCAATCTCTCCAACCTGGCCAAACTGGCCCTCGCCAATCTCGATCACCAAACCGGCCGCGACAGCCAGGCGATTGCGCTGTACAACCAGCTCATCGCCAACCCGTCGGTTACCGTTTCCGCCCCCGTGGCGCAGCTTGACCTCGCCGATCTCTACGCCGCCGAAGGCAAACGCGACCAGGCGCGAGCTCTTTGGGCCAAGGTGGAGGACGCGGACAAGCAAGGAGCCGCCGGCTCCATCGCCGCGCAAAAACTCGGCCCCGGGCAGTAACGGCGCGGTTGGCGAACGAGCCGGACCGGTGTGCGGAGTGGCGGATTTTGCCAGCGCTTCAACCCTCTGCGCCGTGGCGCCGCTCCCTCCGGCCGCCGGTGCGCTTTTGAGCATTTTGCCCTTCGCCCGCGTCTGGTGCAGGTATGAGCGCCAGCCAGGCCATTTTCGCAGGTTGGATGAAGATTCCGAACATCGCGGTGGCGGAACAAGCCCGCAGCCAGGCGGAAGAATCCGCGCTGACCGCCTTGGTGGATCAGTACGCCGGCACGCTTTACCGCGTGGCTTTCTCCGTCCTGCGTAATCCTGCCGACGCCGAAGACGCCGTGCAGGAGGCCTTTTTGCGCGTCCTGCGCCATCGCCACAACCTCGACGAGGTGCGCGATCACCGCGTCTGGCTCATCCGCATCGTCTGGAACATCGTGCTCGACCGCAAGCGCCGCGCCAAGACCCGCCCGGAAACCGACGACGTCGCCGACCTCGTCCGCGTTCTGCCCTCCAACGGCCTTTCCGCCGAGCAGCTTACCGCCGCCGCCCAGCACCACAGCCATGTGCTCGCCTGCGTTGAGAAGCTGCCCGCCAAGGAGCGCCAGGTGCTCTTGCTTTCGGCCTTCGAAGAACTTACCAGCGTCGAGATTGCCTCGGTGTTAAACATCACCGAGTCCAGCGTTCGTTCGCGGCTCTTCCGCGCCCGCAACCTGATGGCCGGCCTGCTCAATCACGCAAGGAGTTTGCGATGAACCACTTACCTCAAGATCCGCATCTCTTCAGTTCTGTCCCCGGCTCCGTTCCCGATTCCAGTCCCGATTCTTTTGCGGCCACTCTGCGCGTCATCGCCAACCTTCCCGTCCCAGAGGGGCTTGAAGACCGGGTGCGCCGCGCCCTCCGCACCGCGCCGCGCGAAAACCATCTACTCGCCTGGCCCTCGGGACTGAAGTCGCCGGCCGTGCGCCTCAATTCGGCCTGGGCTACACCGGGCTGGATCGCTGCCTGGTCCCGCGCCGCCGCCGCTGTGGCCATCGGGCTGGTTGTGGTCGGCGGAGGGTGGGGCGTCTATTCCCGTGTGGAGCGCGGCCAGACGCAAAAGGTCATCGCGTTTCCCCATTCCGCCGTATCGGGCGGATTTTCGAGCGCCGGCGCCATGCGCACGCCCCAGACCCTCAACGGCCCGGTACTCGTGCATCCAATGAAGGCCGATGCCGCCCAAGCCAAAGCTAAGGCCAAATCGGCGCGCTCGCGCATCGCGCCTGCGCCGCTCCACACGCCCCGCACCAAACCAGCCGCCAAACCAGCCGCGCAGCCCTCCGCGCCTCCAGCCCAATAGAGCCTGTGATTAACTTTGGGGCGGGCAGCGCTGGGAGCCAATTTTTTCGAGTTCTAGCGAAGAGCTAGCCAAGAGCCTTGCCCCTGAAATCCCCGTTTTAAAATCCCCCCTTGTAATCCTTTGCCTGCGAGCCACTTCC
>JASHTU010000493.1 GCA_030040395.1 Acidobacteriaceae bacterium | reverse complement strand
TATCACGACGGCAGCTACGCGTTTTACACCGGCGAGAAGACGCTGGCCAACGATCCCAAAGGCGTAGGAACGTTTCTCATGGCCGGTACGGAGATGGAAAACGCGCCCAACGCCAAGCTGGGCCGCGGCATGACCGTCATGGTCGATGCGTGGTTCAACAGCCAGAAGCGCGTCGACCCCACCGGCCGCCAGGTTTATTACCACTACAAGTGGGACGACTGGAGCCCGGCGGGCTACTCTCTTTTCGGCCACATTTTCGAGAACTTCGGCGCCCGCCTGGCCACCCTCTACGCCGAGCCCACCAACGCCGGCCTTCGCAAGGCGCAGGTCTACATCGTCGCCTCGCCCGATAATCTCGCCAAGAATCCGCAACCCCATTTCGCGAACGCCGGGGATGCGGCCGAGATCGCCGCGTGGGTCAAAGCCGGCGGCGTGCTGATGATCATGGAGAACGACACCTCCTTCGCCGACCTCGATCATTTCAACCTGGTCGCCGAAAAGTTCGGCATCCATTTCAACAGCGTGCTGCGCAAACACGTCATCGGCACGCGCTGGGAAATGGGCAAAATCGCCGTCGCTGGCGACGGCCCCTTCTTTCATCATCCCCACACGCTCTACATGAAGGATGTATGCACCATCTCGGTGACCCCGCCGGCCCAAGCCGCGCTGACTGACAGCGGCGACATCCTTATGGCGACGGCCAAATATGGCCGCGGCGCAGTCCTCGCCGTCGTCGATCCATGGCTTTACAACGAATACACCGACGGACGCAAACTGCCCGCCGAATATGATAACTACAACGCGGGCCGGGAGCTGGTGCGCTGGGTTCTCGAGCAGGTTCCGCACTCGTGACCGCTTGAAGCGCCCATTGGCGCCTCTTTCGAGGAGTGTGGAAGCGACCGGCGCATAAACGAGCTGACAAATGACAGCTGGGAACTGTGAACTGACAACTGTGAACTGCCTTTAGGAGGAACGATGAAGACCGTTTTGATGGCCGATCCGGTGCGTTATCCCCGCATGACCACCGGCGAACTGAGGGAGACGTTTTTACTCGATGCGCTCTTTGAGCCCGGCGACCTTCATCTCAACTATGTCGATCTCGATCGCGCCGTCGTCGGCATGGCCGCTCCACTCGAGTCCGAGCTCGCCTTGCCCACCGACCCCGCGCTGCGTGCGTCGTATTTTACTGAGCGCCGCGAGTTGGGCGCTTTAAATATCGGCGGCAGCGGCGCCAT
This sequence comes from Acidobacteriaceae bacterium, assembly GCA_030040395.1. Classification (GTDB taxonomy): domain Bacteria; phylum Acidobacteriota; class Terriglobia; order Terriglobales; family Acidobacteriaceae; genus Telmatobacter. The sequence goes on along the minus strand of JASHTU010000493.1, from coordinate 2,458 downwards.
CCGTGTCGAAGGCAAAACCTATAATTTAGAGAATCTCGACGTGCTCTACATCGGCCGCGGCAACGCCGAGGTAAGCTTTGCTTCCAACGACGCGGCCAAGCCTGCCATCTTCTATCTCCTCAGTTATCCGGCGCACGCCAGTTACCCGGTCACGCTGGTGCGCAAGGAAGAAGCTAATCCCATCGAGCTGGGCAGCATGGAAACCTGCAACAAGCGCACCATCCTCAAATACATCCACCTTCAAGGCGCGCGCAGTTGCCAGTTAGTCATGGGCGTCACCCATCTCGCGCCGGGCAGTAACTGGAACACCATGCCTCCGCACACCCACATGCGCCGCTCGGAGATTTATATGTACTTCAATCTCGGTCCCGATTCCGGTCCCGACGCGCGCGTCGTGCATCTCATGGGCCCGCCCCATGAAACGCGCCATCTGGTTCTCGCCGATAAAAACGTGGTCATCTCTCCCGGATGGTCCATTCACGCCGGCGTCGGCACCCGCGCCTACAGCTTCTGTTGGGGCATGGGCGGCGAAAACCAGGACTACGCCGACATGGATCCCGCTCCGGTGGAGAGCCTACGGTAAGCCAGGAAAACGAGGAGAAACGGAACCGGTTGTGGTCTTTCCCCGCATGACGTGATTCGCATCACATTCCGGGAACCCAAATCCGTCCAAGATGAGGAACAAGGGCCCTCTCAATGAAGAATTCTCCTTTGCTCCTCTTGCTTTTCCTGCTTTCCGTGCCTGCCTTCGGTAATGCTCAGGACCTCGCTTCCAACATCCGGTCGATGACCACCGCTTACGCCGCATCGGGCAGCATCGTTGTGTCCGACGACCATACGATCATCATCGAACCCAAGATGCCGGCTCCCGTTTGCGCCGTTCCCAAGCAGGAAGATGGCAAAACCGCGTGGGCTTTTTATGCCTTTCCGCTTGCCTCCATCACCGTCCCGCTGGCCATCGTCGACGACACCCTCATCGGCGAAAACGCCGTATTTACCGATCCGGACGCGCCGAAAGAATATAGGCCCGGCGCGGTGGGCGACACAACCATGGTGATCGTGGCCAGCCTTCCGGGCAAGCAGTTCCACACCATCGCCTACGACCGGGAAAAGTTTATTCACCTCGGTCCCGGCCCGCACTCGAGTTCGGAGTATGGGCAGGCCCCTGACGATACCGAGGCTTTTGGGCTTACCTTTCCCGATCGCTCCGCCGCCCGCGCGTTCGAGATGGCTCTCAGGAACGCTGTTATCCTGGCCAGAGCGCAGACCGCCCGTGGCCCGGCTGCCCGTCCATAACGCTGAACGCGGGCGTCAAGGCCGAGCTCGAGCGTCCCGGCCCCATCCGCCGCGGCTCCGGTCTGACGTGTGCGCGTTTTTCCGTGCGGCCTCAAGTAAATTACATTCGTAAAGCGAAGGAGTAGCGTGATGAAGCTCATGCTTTCCATCGTCGCGGTCCTAGCGCTCGGTCCTCCCGTCGTTACTCTCACCGGAGACAGCGCCTTGGTCGTCCCCGCGCAGCAGATTCACGCGCGTCTCGCCGCCATGGTTCCCCAGGCCGCGAAAGCGACTGACGCCGGCGCCGTCCTGGCGAACTACGGCCATCTCTCCCTTCGCCTCTACGTGCGCACGCACACCGGCGGCGGAGAGATGCACGCCCACTTCGACGACCTGATGATTGTCGAGAAGGGCTCAGCCACGCTGGTCACCGGCGGCGCGCTCGCCGATCGCAAGGACGGAGCGAACGGCGAAAGCCACGGATTGAGCGTCGAAAACGGCGTGGCCAGAAAAATCTCCGCAGGCGACGTGGTCGTCATTCCCGCCGGCGTCCCTCACCAGCTCATCATTCCGCCCGGCGTAACCTTCGAAGACCTGTCGGCCAAAATCAAGGAACCATGAGATTCGACGCGCAGCGAATGCACCAGTTCCTCGAAGTCGATGGGCGGTGCGGCACAACTCTCCATCAGCCAAACTGACCTCTGATCACTGAGAACTGACCACTTGGCTCTTACACGTTATACGACCCCGACGAAACCCGCCCTCCATGCCCCGTCCAGTTGGTGTGGAAGAATTTCCCGCGCGGCTGGTCGACGCGCTCGTAAGTGTGCGCTCCAAAGTAGTCGCGCTGCGCCTGCAGCAGATTGGCCGGCAGCCGTCCTGCGCGGTAGCCGTCGAAAAACGCCAGCGCGGTTGAGAATGCGGGCGTCGGCACGCCCATCTCCACCGCGTGCGCCACGGCCTGGCGCCACGAACCCTGATACTTGTTCACCGCGTTCGAGAAAAAGCTGTCCAACAGCAGGTTGGTGATCTCGTGGTTCTTGTCGAAGGCCTCTTTAATCTTGCCCAGGAAGCGGCTGCGGATGATGCACCCGCCGCGCCACATCAGCGCGATGCCGCCCATGTTCAAATTCCAGTGGTTTTCTTCGCCCGCCGCGCGCAGCAGCATGTATCCCTGCGCATA
>JASHTU010000492.1 GCA_030040395.1 Acidobacteriaceae bacterium | reverse complement strand
TGCTGCCCATCCAGGTGATGAAGGCGTCCGCCCAATGAATGAACCCGGCGAAAGCGCGCGACGCCAGCCGGATGTGAAGAAAGTCCAACTGGCGCGGCCGCGCTTCTTCGCCACGCAGAAACAGCGCCGAGAGCGCCGGCGAAAGCGTAAGGGCGTTAAACGCGGAGATGGCGATGGAGAAGGCGATGGTGAGCGAGAACTGCCGGTAGAGGATCCCAGTGGTTCCGGGAAAAAACGACACCGGCACAAACACCGCGATCAGCACCAGTGACGTCGCGATCACCGCGCTGGTCACTTCGCCCATGGCGCGCGAGGTGGCCTCGTGCGGATCGGAGTGCTCCGCGGCAATGTGGCGCTGGACGTTCTCGATGACCACAATGGCGTCGTCCACCACCAGTCCCGTGGCCAGGGTGATGCCGAACAGGGTCAGCGAATTGATCGAAAACCCAAAGATCTTGATGAAGGCGAACGTGCCCACCAGGGCCACCGGGATGGTGACGGACGGAATGATGGTGGCTCGCCAGTCCAGCAGGAAGAGAAAGATGACGGCGATGACAATCACGATGGCTTCGCCCAGCGTGACCAGCACTTCGCGGATCGATTCACCCACCGCGGTCGTGGAGTCGAAGGCGATGGCGTATTCAAGCCCGGGCGGAAAGCTCTTGGAAAGCTGGTCGAGCGCGGCCTTGGCCCGGCGGTCCACGTCCAGGGCGTTGGCGTTGGAAAGTTGCTGCACCCCGACGCCCATGGCCTGATGACCGGAATACTCCAGGGCCGAGCTGTAGTCTTCGGCGCCCACCTCCGCATAGCCCACGTCTTTGAGCAGCACCAGCCCGTTGGCGGAATTTTTGACAATGAGATTGTCGAATTCCTCCGGGCTGGTCAGGCGCCCTGAAACACGCACCGGAATCTGGAAATCATGTTTGGGATTGGACGGCGGCTCGCCCAGCTGGCCGGCGGGAATCTCGATGTTCTGCTCCTGCAGCGCGCTCACCACGTCGGCCGCGGTCAGGTCGCGCGCCGCCAGTAGGACCGGATCGAGCCATACGCGCATGGCGTACCGGCGCTCGCCGAAGATCATCACGTTACCCACCCCGGGAACGCGTTTGAGCGCATCCACAACGTACACTTCCAGGTAATTGGAGATGAACTGACTCGAATAACGGCCGTCGCGCGTATAGAAGCCGGCGCCAAAGACGAAATTGGTGTTGGCCTTGGTCACCGTGATGCCGGTGGCGATCACCTCGCCGGGCAGCAGACCCTGCGCGCTGGCCACGCGGTTCTGCACGTCGACGGCCGCAATGTCCAGATCGTACCCGGTCTGAAACGTGATGATGATCGAGCACGTGCCGCTGTTGGTGCTGGTGGAGCTGATGTAGCGCATTCCCTCCACGCCGTTGATGGCTTCTTCCAGGGGAATGGTGACCGCTTTTTCCACCGTTTCCGCATCCGCTCCTACGTATTGCGCGGTAACGGTCACCTCCGGCGGGGCCAGCGTGGGGTACATGGCCACAGGCAGATTGGGGATGCACACCGCTCCGGCCAGGATGATAATCAACGCGCAGACCGTTGCGAAAACCGGGCGGTGAATAAAGAAATCAACGAACAAGCAAAATCCTCTTTCTTGTTTGTCCTTCACCAGGCCGCGCGCTCCGCACGGCTCTCCGCAACCATCTCTGCCGCGTCTTGAAGAGTTAAGCCAGGCCGCCGCAGCCGGCCTGCGCTTCAACCCCCCAGCGGAACCACCGGCATATTGTTCACAAGAAACTGCGTGCCCGAGACAATCACCCGTTCGCCCGCAGTCAATCCCGAGGAGACGGAATAGCGGTTGCCTACCGTGGCGCCCAGCGTCACCGGCAGCTCGCGCGCCTGGTAATGCCCGTTTTGCTGTTCGGCCACGAAAACAAAGGTCTGGCCGCCCTGGCGCGTCACCGCCAGCACCGGTACCACCGCCATCGCCTTGGTGCTCCAAATCACTTGCGCATTCACCATTTGTGCGTTGCGCACCGTCTCGGGGGTCTCGTGCACGGGCGCTTTGGCCAGGATGGCTTGCAGATTGCTATCCACCTGCGGCGAGACGAAGTCGATGCTCGTCCGCTCCAGAAGATGGCCGGCATTATCCATCAGGTTCACCGGCAGCCCCACCCGCAATTCGCCGGCGTGCTCCGCGGGAATATAAATGTAGGCTTCCAGATCGCTGTATTCGTCCAGCGTGGTCAGGGTCACGGAGGTCGAAACGTAGTCGCCCACATGCACCGGAATGTCGCCCAGGATGCCGTCAAAAGGGGCGTGGATGGTGTAGTAGTCCAGCAACTGCTGTTGCGCCTTGCGCGCCTCCACGGCCGATTCGTAATCCGCCTTTGCGTTCTGGAAAGCCTGCTCTTCTTGCTGGTAGGCGTCGCGACTGGTCACGCCCGCCTCGAAAAGCTGTTGATCGCGCCCCACTTCGATCTGGTTGTAATCGTAAAGCGCCTTCTTCTGCCGCTCGGTGGCCAATAACGACGCCACCGTGGCTTGCTGCTGCCGCTGATCGATCTCCATCAGCGCCTGGCCTGCTTTCACGTGCTCGCCCGAGTGAACCAGAATCTGCGTCAGAATCCCGCTCACCTGGGGTTGCAAGGTGGCTGACCGGCGCGACTTGATGGTGGCTACATACTGGTCGGTCTGGGGCACGGGCGTCATGGTCACCGCCACCGTCTGCACCGGCATGGCCTGCATGGCCGGTCCGGCCGCCGAGGTC
>JASHTU010000491.1 GCA_030040395.1 Acidobacteriaceae bacterium | reverse complement strand
CCTTTCGGCGTTGCGCAACCACCGGAGCCCGGTGTATCGTGCGGGTAAGGTCGGTAACAGGAAAATGGGCCCTTCGGATTCCCCACAGGAGGTCGCCGCTCTTTCGATGCAGAGCGCCCAATCGCAATTTGCCCAATCCACGATTGAAAGCCTCTTCGATTTCTCTCCCGACGCCATCCTGATCACAGACCATCGCGGCCTGATGCGCGCCGCCAATCCGCGCGTGGAAGAAATGTTCGGCTACGCGAGTCACGAATTGATCGGCCAGTCCGTCGAAATGCTCGTCCCCGCCCGCTTGCGCGCCGTCCATCCCACCCATCGCGAAAATTACAATGCTCATCCCCGCGCCCGCCAAATGGGAGCCGCCCTCAACCTCTTCGGTCTGCGCAAAGACGGCTCAGAGTTCCCCATCGATATCATGCTCAAGCCCGTGGAGACGGACGCCGGGCCCGCCGTCGTGAGCTTTATTCGCGACGCCACCGAGCAGCGCGCCGCCCAGGAAGCCCTCCGCCAGAACGACCTTCGGCTGCGTTCCATTGTCGAGAGCGTCGGTGAGTACGCCATTTACCTGCTGGACCCAGACGGCCACGTCATGACCTGGAACCCCGGCGGGGAGCGCATCAAGGGCTACAAAGCCGACGAGGTGCTGGGCCTGCATTTCTCGCGGTTCTTCACCCAGGAAGATCTCGACCGCGGCCATCCCGCGGAGTTGCTGCGCGAGGCCGAAAGCCACGATCGCGTGGAGGACGAAGGCTGGCGGGTGCGCAAAGACGGCTCCCGCTTCTGGGCCAGTTGCGTTCTCACCGCCATCCGCGACTCCACCGGCAAGGTAATCGGGTTCTCCAAGGTGACTCGCGACGTGACTGAACACAAGCGGGTGGAAGAGTCGATGGTCCATGAGCTCAGCACCGTCCTGCTGGCCAATGTCGACATTCGCAAGCTCCTTGGCGCCTTCTCGGCGTCCATGCGCAAAATGGTTCCCCACGACTCCGCCACCTTTGCGCTCTATGACGAAGCCACCGGCAAGCTGCGCGCCCAGTTTTTCGCGCCGCTCGATGAAATATCCCCGCGGCAGGGCGAGGTGCTGATCGATCCCGTCAACTCGCCCGCCGGCCGGGCTTATGACACCCGGCAGCCTGTCGTGCTTGATCGCATGGATCGCACGCCGTTCTCGCCCGAATCGTTGCGCCACCATACCGAGATCGGCATGCGCTCCGGTCTCTGGGTTCCCATCATCCATCGCGAGCGGGTGCTCGGCGCGTTGGCGGTGACCAGCCGCAGCGACGGCGCATTTTCGCAGCGCGACGCCGAGCTTCTGGCCCAGGTTGCCGGCCAGGTGGCCGTCGCCGTCAACAACGCCCTGGCCTTCAAACAAATCGCCGATCTCCGCGACCGTCTCAATCAGGAAAAGGAATATCTCGAGGAGGAAATCAATCTTGACCACCGCTTCGACGACATTGTAGGCGAAAGCGGGGGATTGCGGAGCGTGCTGCGCCAGATTGAAACCGTGGCCCCCACTGACGCCACCGTGCTCGTCCAGGGCGAGACGGGAACCGGCAAAGAGCTGCTGGCGCGCGCCATTCACCGTCTCAGTTCGCGCGCCGACCGCACCTTTATCAAATTGAATTGCGCGGCCATTCCGGCCGGCCTCATTGAGAGCGAGCTCTTTGGGCACGAGAAAGGCGCCTTCACCGGCGCCATCGCGCGCAAGATCGGCCGCCTGGAGCTGGCTCACGAGGGCACGCTCTTTCTGGACGAGATCGGCGAGCTGCCGCTCGACCTTCAGCCCAAGCTGCTGCGCGCCCTTCAGGAACGCGAGATCGAGCGCGTGGGCGGTTCGCGGCCCATTGCCGTCAACGTGCGCCTCATCGCCGCGACCAATCGCGACCTGGCCAAAATGGTGGCCGAAAAACAGTTCCGCAGCGATCTCTTTTACCGGCTTAAGGTCTTTCCCGTATTCGCCCCGTCCCTACGCGAGCGCGCCGCCGACATCCCTGTGCTGGTGCGCCACTTTGTCTCCCGGCATAGCCGCCGCTTGGGCAAATCCATCGAGACCATTCCGCCCGAAGCCATGGAGGCGCTGGTCCGGTGGAAGTGGCCGGGTAACATTCGCGAGCTCGAAAATTTCCTGGAGCGCGCCGTCATCCTTTCCCGCGGCCCGGTGCTGCACGTGCCTCTGGCCGAGCTCGAAGAAATGGAAGAGGAAGAAGATGACGAATCCGCCGTGGTCAACCCCACCCTGCAGGCTGCGGAGCGCGAGCACATCCTGCGCGCCCTGCGCGAAGCCAAAGGCATGATCGGCGGGCATAATGGAGCCGCCGCCCGCCTTGGCCTCAAACGCACCACCCTCAACTCCAAAATCAAAAAGCTCGGCATCGAGCGCAGCGAATATATCTGAGGAGCAGCTGACGAAGGGAGGAGCCGGAAGACCTTAAAGGGCATTCATGAATTTTCTTTGGCCCTTTGACCCTCGAGACCGGGAGGCCATTTACCGCCGGAGCCGGAGCGATGGAGCGGGAACTTCTCTGCCCAGTTGCCTTCATGAATCATAGGTCAGCGCGCGCACCACCTTGAACGAAGGAGAGAGCGCGCCCCCCGGCTGGTGGCGTTGGGCGACGACTTTCTCTATCCAGTTGCCGTTCCGGTCGTATTTATAAGAATAAACGGCTTCGGAGTATTCTGATTCGGCGGCGTCCCCGGCACCGGTCTGGCTGCTCTTCGTAATCTCGATCGCGACGTCGCCGCGTTCGTTGTAAGCTGTATCGATTCTGTCCTCCTGATTGAAGAATCGCCTGACGGTTTGGACGACACGCCCCTGAGCATCATAGGCGTATCGGATCGAATAGTGTCCTTCTTGGTCGGGCATCAGCCTCGATAGCT
>JASHTU010000050.1 GCA_030040395.1 Acidobacteriaceae bacterium | reverse complement strand
CTGCATCAGGCAATTTACGAGGCGCGGCCCGATGTGAACGCGATTATCCACAGTCATGCTCCGTATTGCCTCATATTCGGCGCCACCGATTGGGAACTGCGGCCCATTTCTCACGATGGCGCGTGCTTCGTGGGCCGGGCGCCCCGCTTCACCGGAACCAGCAACACGGTCCTGGACATCGACACCGGACGGGCTATTGCAAGCGCGCTTGGATCCGCTCCGGCTATCTTCCTTCGCAATCACGGAAGCGCCGTGGCGGGCAGGTCTATCCGCGAAGCGGCGGTGCTCGCGCAGGTGCTGGAGCGGGCCTGCCGCATCCAGATTCTCGCTCAAGGAGCCGGCGCTGCTTACCATAGCTCGAGCGCGGAGGACGTGGTGGGTAAGCGTAACTACATCTACAGCGACACCTCCATCAAGTCTTATTGGGACTACTGTGTCCGATTGGTCAAGCAAACCTGGAAGGAAACAGAGCTATGGCAACTGCGCTAAGTTCCTCTCATTTTCTGGCGCGCCAGACCGATTGGCAGGACATCGGGTCCAGGCTCTCCACGGTGCGTCCGGTGAGCTGCCAAATCGACCCCATGCGCCGGTACTGGGCAGGGCGCCGCTTCTTCACAGCCAGGGACCCGGAGACCGCGGCGGCGCTTGAGCAAGCGCGCAACCTCTTCGAGTGGGCGTATGGCTTTCGCCGTCCAAGCTACGCCGGCCAGCGCTGGACGCGCCGGGCGCCCTCGGCGGGTTCGCTGTACCCTAGCGAGCTCTTTCTCGTGCTCAAGGCGTCGGGGCATTGGCAGGTCCTCTATTACCACTTTGAAACTCACCGGTTCTATGATGCCGAGATCTCCGCTGCAGACCGGATGGCCGGGGCATTGGGAATCTGCGAAGGCCGTCAGGCGATTCTGCTTGTGTCCGTTTTGTGGCGAACGGTGCAGCGGTACGGAGTACGGGGTTACCGCTATTGCCTGCTTGACGGTGCGCATGTAGCCTCCAATTTTGTCCATGCTGCTCAAACATGCGGAGGCGACACAGGGATCTCGCTCGGCATGGTGAGTTCAGATGTGGAAGATATGCTTGATTTCGGCTATGCCGAGGCTCTCATCGCCGCGCTGATCTGTGACTCGCCGATCGGCGGCCAGTGCGCACCTTTGCCGCCGCTGGATGCTTCTCCTTCGCAGACCTTGTCGGGCAGAACAGAGTGCCCCCCGATGCTCAGCCCTGTTCTCAGTCGCGTGATCAGCTTTCACCGCGAAACCTTGCCCCTTCGTCCGCGATACAGTGAGGAGACGTTCGTCGCGGCGACGGATTCCTGCGATGACCTTGAGTTATGGGCGTCGCGGCGCTATTCCGCAAAAGATTTTACTGGGGCCGCGATCTCTTTTAAGCAATATGCCGGAGCGCTGGTGGCAGCGGCCGCGCCACCGCCGGTCCGGCACAGCGATGCAGCGCGTCTGATTCCCTTCGTGATCCGCCTGCGCGCTCCAGGCAGCTCCCCTGGCTGCGCAAGGCTCGACAGCGCCGGCGGGAATTCAGGGCTCGAATTGGACGCTGAAGAGATCGGTAAACGGTTGTGGGCAGCCTGCCAGCGGCAGAACATTATCAAATCCTCTGCTTTCGCCATCGTGCTTTCGGCAAACCACGCGGAACTCGCCTCTGGCGGTCCCACCGTCTATCGTCATACGGTTTTGAACGCCGGCTTTGTATGTGCCGAACTATATCGGGAGGCCGCGCGGTCGGGGCTGGGCACCACCAGTATCGGCGGTTTTTCTGACCTTCATATCGCCGCATTGCTTGGAGCGGAAGGGATATCTCCTATCGTTATTCAGGCATTCGGCGCCCCGTCACTCGACGGCGTCAAAGTTGACGCCGCAACAATCTGCGGCAAGGCGCGGGCCAGCGAGCCGGCGCTCAACGCAATGAGGATTCTGCAATGAGTGAAATTCATTTGGTTACAGGCGCAACCGGCTTTGTTGGCGGAGCTCTTACCCTGGAATTGCTAAGTCAGACTGGGGCTACGATTCTTTGCCTGGTGAGATCGAAGCACGGCATGGTTTCCCCGCAGATAAGACTGCAATACTCGCTCGCCGCCGCTGCCCGCGCGTACGGCCGCGCCAACCTTATCCCCGACATAGAGCGGCGATGCCACGCAATTGCAGGCGATATCCTGCAGCCTTTTTGCGGAAACAGCGCCGGCCTGCACGCAACGGTGTCAGAAGTGTGGCATTGCGCAGCCTCACTGCAGTTCGAAGATGAGTACGAATCGGCGATCTTCGCTCATAACGTTCACGGCACGGCAAACGTTTTGCACTTCGCAAGCCGATTGAAAGCCAAAACATTTAACTACATCAGCACCGCCTATGTATCAGGCAGCAGAAGCGGACGGATACTTGAAGACTTGCCCTCTCTCGACACGCCGACCAACAATTTGTATGAAAAAAGTAAGATCCAGGCGGAGATCATGGTCGCGGCGGCCAGCGGTTTCCATACCCGCATTCTGCGTCCGAGCATCGTAGTCGGCGACAGCCGAACATTGGCCGCCACAAGTTTCAGCGGCCTGTATGGATTTATTCGCGAGCTTACCAAATTCAAGCGCAAAGTCGCGCGCCGGTTAGGAGGCTACCTGGTTCACCGTCCGTTGCGCGTCTGGGCGGATGAACTGACTCCGGTCAATCTCATTCCCGTAGACGCGGTGGCGTCGAACGCCGTGAAGATCAGCCTCTCCAGGAGCTTGGCCCCGATTTTCCATCTGACCAACGATTGCCCTCTTCCGGCTGGCGCGAGCGTAGCCAGCGTCTTTGAAGAAGTGGCCCTGCGAACGCCGCGCTTCGTATCTTCCGCGATAGAGTTTACCTCTATCGACGAAACACTGGATCGCGCCATCAGGTTCTATCGATCCTATCTCTCCGGCATGAAAGTCTTTGACCGGACGAACGCGGATGCGGTGCTGGGACGCGCGGCCTCGGAATGGAGCCTGGAAGAAGGAAAGTTTTCCAGGTACATTCGCTGGTATTTGATTCAACTGGCCGACGCGCAAACACGGGATGTGCGACCCGCAACAGGGCTAGAGCCGGCGCCAGTTCCGGTCACATTTTCGCCGCAAAGCTGTGAAGCCGGTGCGATGATAGGGCTGTGATGCAGACAGCTGAGAGCGATTTCCTGGTCGGTTTCATTCTGTTTCCCGGCTTTACCGCGCTGGATCTGATCGGCCCCCATGAGGTTCTTGCACGCTGCTGCAAGCGATGTTTGTTGATTGCCGCCACCTTGGAGCCGGTGCTTTCCAACCATGGAGTTCGCGTTCTGCCTGACGTTAGCTTCGGGAATTGTCCGCAAGTCGATGTTCTGGTGGTTCCGGGCGGCCCGGGGCAGGAGCAGGCGATCGAGGACGAGGAGTTAATCGCCTTCATCAGGCGACAGAGCGCCAAAGCCATCTGGACGGCTTCTGTCTGCACGGGAGCGCTTTTGCTTGCGCGTGCGGGGGCGCTTAAAGGGCGCCGCGCAACTACCCACTGGTTGGCGATGGACGAACTCGCCCGCCTCGGCGCAATTCCCCTCGGGCAGCGCGTAGTCTGGGAGAACCGCACGGTCACCGCCGCCGGTGTCTCCGCAGGCATTGATATGGCTCTCGGTTTGATTGCTGCACTCTATGGGCCCGACGCCGGAATGCGCATCCAGCTCGCGATTGAATACGATCCCCAGCCTCCGTTTGCGGCCGGCGCGCCTGATAAGGCGCCGCAGGAAATCGTCGAGTCCCTTCGCCGTACGAGCCGGTTCGCGAACAAACAATGATGGCTGAACTGGCGCCTTCGTGCTGAGACCCGGTTTGACGCGCAGCACGGCGTTGAAGACGGGCCGCCCTCGGACAAGGTTGAGGCGCAGGCAAAAAACATCGTTGCGCGTTGCAATTTGAGGCGGCTCCAAAGTGCGCGGGTGAAGGGCATCATGGCTCCTTTCCACGCGGCGAGCGAAACCAGCGCCAGATAGAGAAGGCGCTGGCCATGACGCACACGGCGATAAAGACGATTACCGCCCACTCGAAGGGCTCCGATTTAGCGATGCCGATAACAGCGTTCCCGAATGCGATGGCGAGAATCGCGAGCGCGGTGAATCGGGCCGCGCGATCAAGGAATGTAAGAACGAGAATGCGCCAGATGGGATAGTCGACAGCGGCAACGGTGGCGATCGCGATGGTGAACGGAAATGGCGGTGGGGCAATGGCGCCGATTGCAATCGCAAGGGCGGCGCGATTGCCGATACGATTTTTCAGCTTGTTGTAGCGGCTTTTTCCGGCAATTCTGCGCACGCCGGCCTCACCTAGCTTGCGCGACGCCAGCGAAAGCAGCAGAACACCGAGCGTGGATCCGCTCGCCGCGAGGAGAACGTACCAGGGCGCGCCGCGGTGGCGATGGACGACAAGGCCGAAGATGAGCAGATCATTGCCGAACGGCAAAACCAGAAACGAAGAATCGAGAATGCCCATGACCAGCGGGGCGAAATAGCCCAGGCCAAGTACAAAGCGCATGAATGGCGACAAAAAATTCATTTGAACACGAAGGCGGCAAGTTGCGCCATCTTCGTGAAGTTAGATGCCGGAGGCCGGCGGCAAACAGGAGGACGGCCCTCCTACTTCGAATAATTCGCGCCGCAGCGATGAAGAAAGAAGGC
>JASHTU010000490.1 GCA_030040395.1 Acidobacteriaceae bacterium | reverse complement strand
CCCGCCGTCAGCGGCCACGAGCCGAAGGGCCAGCGCCTGGGCGTGAACGCGCTCTTCGGCGCGCTGGTGCTGGTCGTCGCCGGCTCGCTTGCCGGCGAGTGGATGGGCATTGAGCAGAAACTCGGCAACCTGTGGTTCTGGTTCGGCAGCCAGGGTTACGAATATGTCGACCTTGGCCGCTTCTGGCAGATTTTGCTTTTCATCGGACTCGTGCTTTGGCTCTTCCTGATGGTGCGCGCGCTCAAGCCCGCGCTGGTTCGCAACAGCGAGAGCCGTCCGCTGATGGTGCTGTTTCTGATTTCGAGCATCGCCATTCCGTTGTTCTATGCAGCGGGGCTCATGTACGGACAGCGCAGCGAGCTGGTGACAGCCGAATACTGGCGCTGGTGGGTGGTTCACCTTTGGGTCGAAGGCTTCTTCGAGGTCTTTGCCACCGTCGTGATTGCCTTCCTCTTCACGCGGCTCAACTTACTGGAGATTCGCTCCGCCACGCGCGCGGTGCTGTTCTCGACAACGATCTTTCTTTCCGGAGGCATCATCGGCACGTTCCATCACCTTTACTTCGCGGGTTCGTCTCCGGTGGTGATCGCGCTGGGCGCGGTGTTCAGCGCGCTCGAAGTGGTGCCGCTCACGCTGGTGGGTTACGAAGCCTGGGAAAACATACGCATCGCGCGCGGCCAAAGCAAAGCGCCGTGGGTGGCCAACTACAAATGGCCCATCTACTTCTTCGTCGCCGTTGCGTTCTGGAACTTGGTGGGCGCGGGACTGTTCGGCTTCCTTATCAACCCGCCGGTGGCGCTCTATTACATGCAGGGGTTGAACCTGACTCCGGTTCACGGTCACACCGCGCTCTTCGGGGTGTACGGGATGTTGGGCCTGGGACTGACGCTCTTCTGCCTGCGCGCCATTCGTCCCGGCGTGCAGTGGAAAGAGCTGCCGTTGAAGTGGGCTTTCTGGCTGATTAATATCGGGCTCAGCCTGATGGTGGTCCTGAGCATGTTCCCCATCGGCATTCTGCAAGCCATGGCGTCCATTGAGCGCGGCACGTGGTACGCCCGGTCGGCCGAGTTCCTGCAGACGCCGTGGATGCAAGCCCTGCGCTGGATGCGTGTGCCCGGCGACATGCTCTTCGCCGCGGGGGCCGCAATCCTGGGACTGTTTGTCGTCGGCCTTCTCACCGGCCACTCCTACCAGAAGCGGAGCACAAACACCCCTGTCGACGAGAGGGAGCACATGCTGGTGGCGGGCGATTGAAACTGGAACAATTGCGGGAATGGCCCGGCGGGACTGCTTTGGTCCTGCCGCACTTTTTCCGCAGAGAGAACTGTGACCTAAGTCGCTGCCCGGACCGGGCGCCTTGGCCTACCTTCGATGCAGAAGGAAAAACAGAAATGGCTACGCAGACAGTAGAAGGATTGGTTTCGCACGCTCCCAAGAAGAAGCTGGTTCGCCGCTTGCTGCAAGACCGCTCGCAACAGATCAGGCGCTTCGCGCAGTGGTCGTTTGTGGTCCTGAACGCATGGCTGGGCGTGCAGTTTTATTTGTGGGTGCGCTACTTCGAACGCGGGGGTCAGGGACTCTATGTGCCCCGCCCGGCGGGCGTAGAGGGCTGGCTGCCCATCGCGGGTCTGATGAATGCAAAGTATTTCCTGACCACGGGGGGCGTGCCGGCGATCCATCCTGCGGCCATGTTTCTTTTCATGGCCTTCGTGCTGATGAGCCTGCTGCTCAAGAAATCGTTTTGCGCGTGGCTTTGCCCGGTGGGCACTCTGTCAGAGCGGCTGTGGAGAGCGGGACAAAAATTTTTCGGGCGCACGTTTCGGTTGCCGCAATGGGCCGATATTCCGCTGCGCGGGTTGAAGTATCTGTTGCTCGGCTTCTTCGTATTCGCCATCGGCGCCATGTCCGCCGCCGCGCTCGAGGACTTCATGTACACGCCCTACGGGGTTGTAGCTGACGTAAAGATGCTGAACTTCTTCCGCGAGATGGGCACGACCGCCTTGATCGTGATCGCGTTGCTGGCCCTGCTTTCCATGTTGGTGCAGAACTTCTGGTGCCGCTACCTGTGCCCCTACGGCGCGCTCATGGGCCTGGTTTCCCTGCTCAGCCCGATGAAGATCCGGCGCGACGCCCAAGCCTGCATCGACTGCGCCAAGTGCGCACGAGCGTGCCCGGCGGGCCTGCGCGTGGACCGGTTGGTGCAAATCCGCTCAGCCGAGTGCACGGCGTGCTTGGAGTGCATCGCGGTTTGCCCGGCAGAGGGGGCGCTGCAGTTTGCGCTGCCCCCGCGGAACAATGCAGCGCCCGCGCTGCGGTGGCGCCGGCGCGCTGCCAGCCCTGCTGCTGTCGCGGGAATCCTGGCCTTCATCTTCTTCGGCTTTGTGCTGATGGCCAGAGCCACCCATCACTGGCATACCAACATTTCCCGCCAGGTGTACATGCATCTGGTGCAGCACGCCGACGAAGTGACGCATCCGGGCATGTAATGCAAAGCGGCTCGAAGAAAATTTTCAGGCCGCGGTTTTGTGCGCAATGTCAATGGCTACTCCGCGACTGCTTTTGATTGTGCGCTTTGCTAGGGCCTGTTATTAACCTTCGCGCGTGCGGGAAAATGAATAACAGACTCTGAGGCCGGCTCGCTTAGCAATCACGCGCTCTGCAGCACGTGAAGCGTTGCCGGGCGCTGGACGGCCATGGGTTGAATGTATCCGCGCGGGATGTAGGAACAGCACGGTTCTTCCGCGGACGGATTTCCCGTCAGCGCAAAGGCGCGAGCGCGTGAGCCGCCGCAAATCTCTTTGAATTCGCAGGCGCCGCATTTGCCTTCGAGCATCGATGTGTCGCGCAATCGCGTGAAGAGCGGCGATTCGCGATAGATGGCGCTTAACGGCTGCCGCCGTATGTTGCCTGCGGCGAGGGGCAGAAATCCGCTGGGATACACTTCGCCGGTATGCGAGATGAAGACGAAGCCCTTGCCGTCATTGAGGCCGCGCGGCGCACGGCCGATGGAGTCGGCCATTTTCTCGGGCGCCGGCCCGGCAAGTGCGCCGGCTTTGCGCTCCGCGACCCGCTGCTGCAGCATGTAGCGCCGGTAATGCTGCGCCTCGGTGGTCTTGATGTCGAAGCTGGCGGTCTTGGAGAGGCGGTAGATCCGTGCGAAAACCTGCTCGAATTCTTCGGCATTTAACAGATCGTCGAGCTTTCCGCGCCCCGTGGGCACGAGGAAAAAGACGCTCCATAGCGTAATGCGAAGGCTTTCGACCAGTTCCGCGATGGCGTCCATTTCCCCCAGGTTGCGGCGGCTGAACGTGGTGTTGATCTGCACTGGCAGGCCCGCCTCGTTCGCCCAGAGAATTGCGTCGAAGGTGCGCGCAAAAGAGCCCGCCATGCCGCGAAACGCATCGTGCGTCTGGGCGCTCGCGCCGTCGAGGCTCACCGCCAGGCGCGCCAAACCGGCTTCTTTCAACCGGAACACGATCTCGCGCGTGAGCAACGGCGTGGCGCTGGGCGTGAGCGAAACGCGCACGCCCACTTTGCGGGCATGGGCGATGAGTTCAAACAGGTCGGGCCGCTTGATGGGATCGCCGCCGGTGAGCACGAAAACCGGCACGTTCATGGCTGCGATCTGGTCGATGAGGTCCTTGCCTTCTTCGGTGGTCAGCTCCATGGGGTGGCGCAGGGGTTGCGCCGCGGCGCGGCAATGGACGCAGGCCAGGTCGCAGGCCTGGGTCACCTCCCAAATAGCAAGAAAGGGCTGCTCATTGAAATCGACGGTTTGAATCTGCGGGTTCATGATCCCCATGAGAACCCAGCAGACGCCCAAACGCAGTGACGAAAGTCGCTCGTCGTGGGCAAAGGCTCAAAGGACCTCCCCGCGCCTCGAGCCGGTGCAGGCGGGCATTGCCCTGGCGCTTGGGGCGACGCTGGTAGCCGCACGAGTTTGAGGAGATGGCAACGTGGCCGCGGTCAGGGCAGCGGTCCGGGTGACCGCCGAGCCCGGCCGTACGGCAACGCAGGATGACCCGCAGAACCTCGCGGCGCCGCCAGATGATCCGGTTATTCCAGCATGCTCGCCGCCGGCGCCCAGGCGCGCTCCTGGCTCTCGGCCACGCCGCGATGGGTGAGCGCGCCCTGCCACGTGTTCAGCCCCTCGGCCAGCCCCACATCCTGTTTGAGCGCCTCGCGCGCGCCCAGGTTCGCCAGCCGCAGCACATACGGAAACGTCGAGTTGGTCAGCGCCAAAGTCGAAGTGTGCGGCACC
>JASHTU010000489.1 GCA_030040395.1 Acidobacteriaceae bacterium | reverse complement strand
GGGGCCAACGGGGCAGGTAAGTCCACGCTGATGAAGGTGCTGGCCGGGCTGGAAACGCTCGACTATGGTGCTGTCCAGCAGACGCGCGGCATGAGCATCGGCTATTTGCCCCAGGAGGGTTTGCGGCTCGCCGGCCGCACTGTCTTTGAGGAGTGCCTCACGGTTTTCGACGAGATTCGCGCCATGGAGCGCGAAGTGTTCGCGCTCAGCGCGCAAATGGCCGAACTGAACCACGCGGGCGCGGAGTATGCGTCCACCGCGGAACGCTACTCGATGCTGCAGGAGCGGTTTCACGCCCTCGACGGATACGCGCTCGACGCGCAGGTGGGGGCGGTGCTCACCGGCCTCGGTTTCGGCAAGGAAGACTGGACGCGGCAAACCGATGAGTTCTCCGGCGGCTGGCAGATGCGCATTGCGCTGGCTAAGCTGCTCCTCGCCAAGCCCAATCTGCTGCTTCTCGACGAGCCCACCAATCATCTCGATCTTGAATCTCGCAACTGGTTGGAAGACTATCTGAGGGATTATCCCTTCGGTTACATTCTCATCTCGCACGACCGCTATTTTCTCGACGTTACCATCGACCGCACGGTGGAGATATGGAACAAACGGCTCACCATCTACCACGGCAACTTTACGAAATACCTCAACCAGAAGCACGAGCGCCGCGCGCAGCTTGAGGCTGCATACCGCAACCAGCGCGAGCAGATCGAGCATCTGGAGGCGTTCATCAATCGCTTCCGCTACCAGGCCACTAAGGCAAAGCAGGTGCAGTCGCGTATTAAGGAACTCGAAAAAATCGAGCGTATCGAGATTCCCGAGGAGGAGCCGGCGATTCATTTCAAGTTTCCGCAGCCCGCGTCCTCGGGACGCATGGTGGTGGAAGCGGAGGGCCTGGCGAAGAGCTACGGCGCAAAGCGCGTCTTCGCCCATGTGCGCTTCAGCATCGAGCGCGGTGACCGCGTGGCGCTGGTGGGCGTGAACGGCGCGGGCAAATCGACGCTGATCAAACTGCTCACCGGCGCGGAAGCGCCCACCCGGGGCGCGGTACGGCTGGGCCACAACGTGGTTAGCGAATACTTTGCCCAGGACCAGTACAAGGCGCTCGACCCCGACGCGCGCATCCTGGACGACATCAGCCGCGCCGCGATCAAAGTCCCGGAGGCCGAGCTGCGTTCGCTGCTGGGATGCTTTCTCTTCTCCGGCGACGATGTCTTTAAGCCGTTGGGCGTGCTTTCAGGCGGCGAGCGCAACCGCTACGCTCTGGCGCGCATCCTGGTCTCGCCTTCGAATTTCCTACTACTCGACGAACCCACCAACCACCTGGACATGCGCGCCAAAGACGTGCTCCTTGAAGCGCTCGCCGCCTTTTCCGGAACCGTGATCTTTGTCTCTCACGACCGCTACTTCATCGATCGGCTAGCTACGCGCGTGCTGGAGGTGGAAAACGGCGCGGTGACCATGTACGAGGGCAGTTACGAGGATTATGTGCGTCGCAAGGAAGCACTAGCCGCGGCGCGATCCCTTGCCGATGACCTGCGGCCCGTGGCGAAGCCCAGGGACGCGGCCGGTTCGGCACTTGCGCCGGAGCTCGCGGCGGGGACCGGGCCGGCGACGGCGAATGGCGTCGAAGGCGCATCCGCAATCGATGCCACGAAAGCCCATCCGCGGCGATTGAATCCGATCAAGCAGAAACAGATGGAAGACCGTTGCGCCTTCCTCGAAGAAGAAATTCCACGCGTCGAAGCGGCGATTGCGCACACCGAGCAACAGTTGGGAGTCTACGTCTCGGCTGCCGAAACCGAGCGCCTGGCCGCGCTGGCCGGGGAATTGCGCGCGCAGTTATCCGCGTTTACCGGCGAATGGGAGGAGCTGATCACCCAGCTCGAAGCGCAAACCAGCTTGCTATAGCCCGTTATTCACTCTCCCGTGCGCCGCATGCCCCAGAGTTAATGACAGACTCAAGGGGCGCGCCACGCAAATCACTATGATGGAGAGAGCGCCCATTTTACATGGCTCTGTCTGACGCCTCAACCCGCACGCTGCCCACGCTCTACGAATTCTTCTCGCCGGGCGGCGTGCTGGCGCGCTCGCCGCTGCCTTATGAGTACAGACCCGGGCAACTGGAGATGGCCAAGGCCGTGGAGCGGGCATTGGAGGAACGGCGGCACCTGATCGTGGAGGCGGGGACGGGAACCGGCAAGACGCTGGCCTACCTGCTGCCGGCGTTGCGCACCGGCCAGCGCGTGGTTGTGTCGACGGGCACAAAGGCGCTCCAGGATCAGCTCTATTTCCGCGACATTCCCTTCCTCGAATCGCTGCTCGGCGAGCTGCGCGTGTGCTACATGAAGGGCCGGGCTAACTATCTGTGCCGGCACAAGCTGACGGCGCTGCGCGATCAGCCGATTTTGTCGGGCCTGGAAGAGATTGACCAGTTTCACCAGATCGCCGAGTGGGAAAAGACGACCGAAACCGGCGACCGGGCTGAGCTTTCGGGGATGCCGGAGACGAGCGCGCTGTGGCAGAAGCTCGACGCGCGGGTGGACGCCTGCCTGGGGTCGACCTGCCCGGATTACCGCCGTTGCTTTATTACCGAGATGCGGCGGAGGGCGCTGGAGTCAGACATCATTATCGTGAACCACCACCTGTTTTTTGCCGATCTGAACGTGAAGCAGGAAGCGACGGGCGCGTCGGACGCGGGGGTCCTGCCCGAAGCCGCCGCGGTGATCTTCGACGAGGCGCACGAGCTAGAGGAAGTGGCTTCAAGCTATTTTGGCCTCTCGGTTTCGAATGTCCGCTTTGAGGAGCTGGCGCGGGACACGGACACGATGCTGCGCGGCAAAGAGGGCGCGGAAAAACTGCCCGCGGCGACGCAGCAACTACGCGACCGGGCGCGGATGTTTTTTGCCGCGCTGCCGGTGGCCGCGGACGGACGCCAGCCTTTCGCCAACCGCGAGGAGTTTCTTGAAACCTCCGGCGACCTTTACCTGGGCGTGCGGGCCACGCTGAAGCTCATCGAGGCGGAGCTCGGCGGGCTGAGCGAAATCGAGGAGGCGCCGGGTTTGCGGGCGCGCACGGCGCGGCTCAGGAGCGAACTGGAGTTTCTGCTGGAATCGAACGCAAGCAACATGGTGTTTTGGCTGGAGCGGCGGGCTGTTTTCGCGGGCGAGACCTCCATCCAAAGGTCCGCCGCACGCAGTGCCCCGCGCAGTGCAGGGCGGACGACGTATCTGCAAGCCACGCCCATCGACGTTTCAGAGCTGCTGCGCGAGCTGGTGTTCGATCGGATTCCCACGGTGGTGCTGACGTCGGCCACGCTCACGGTGCAGGGCGGCTTCGAGCATCTGCGCCGGAGACTGGGGCTGGCGGAAGCGCGGGAACTGGTGGTGCCTTCGCATTTCAAGTATGGCGAACAGGCATTGCTTTATCTGCCGCCGGAGATGCCGGACCCGCGCGATGCGGAGTTTCCCGAGGCCGCGGCAAGCTGCATTCGCCGCGTCCTCGATATTACCCAGGGCCGCGCTTTTTGCCTGTTTACGAGCTATGCGCAGATGCGCGAACTGTACGAGCGCCTGCTTCCGGTGCTCGATTTTCCTATCCTTCTGCACGGCACGGCTCCGCG
>JASHTU010000488.1 GCA_030040395.1 Acidobacteriaceae bacterium | reverse complement strand
CATCGCCACCACCGGGCAGGATGAGGACGCCGACGTCTTCGGCTACCACTTCGAAGACGGCAGCCTGGCGGTGAACCTCTTCCACATGCGCGCCGGCAAGATCGTGGACCGCCGCGAATTTTTCTGGGAAGACCTGCCCGAACTGATGGAAGCCGACGGGGAAGACAAGAGCCACGGATCAGGGATCAGGGACCAGGAATCAGAGGACCAGGGATCGGAAAACCAGGGAACCAGGGAACAAGTGAACGAGAATGCGGGGACCACAGGTCAGGGGTCGGGGAGCCAGGTTTTCGACGCGGGCCGGGTTTTCTCCGCCCTGCTCAAGCAGCTCTATATCGACCAGCAGTATGTCCCGCGCACCATCCTGGTTCCGGTGGATTTTGACGACCGCGAGACTCTGGCAGCGCTCCTGACCGAGCGCACTGGCCATCGCATCGAATTGACCGTCCCCCAGCGCGGCGACAAGAAATCACTCGTTGATCTTGCCGGCCAAAACGCGCGCCAATCGTATACGCAGAGGTTCCGCGTGCTGGAGCCCTCGCGCAAAGCCATCCAGGAAGAGCTGGCCGACTTGCTCATGCTTCCCGAACTGCCCCGGCGCATCGAGTGCTTCGACGTCTCTCACATTCAGGGCGCGGAAACCGTGGCGTCGCTGGTGGTGTGGGAAGACGGCAAAATGAACAAGCAGGCCTACCGCAAGTTCAAGGTGAAAACCGTTGTCGGCGTCGATGACTTCGCTTCGATGCGCGAAGTGGTCGAGCGCCGCTACAAGCGCATCCTGGAGACCAGCGAAGGTGTTTTGAAGGAGGGCAGAAAGAGTAACGGGGCTTTAAACGGGCGCGACTTTAGTCGTGCCGAAAAAGGCGCCGCATCAGGAGGGACCTTAGCTCCCGAGGGAGAGCTCTCTCGATCCAAAGAACCAGCCGCCATGCCTTCGCTTATCCTCATCGACGGCGGCCTGGGCCAGTTGCACGCCGCCGCTGACGCCCTTGAGTCGCTCGGTTTTACCACCCAGCCCCTGGCGTCGATCGCAAAGAAGGAGGAAGTAATCTATCTCTACGGCAATGAAGACGAGCCCGTGGTCCTCGACCGCCGTTCGCCGGTGCTGCACCTCGTTCAACTCATCCGCGACGAGAGTCACCGTTTTGCCGTCGGCTATCATCGCCAGCGTCGCGCCATGCGCGACCGCGATTCGGAACTGCTGGCCATCCCTGGCGTCGGAGCGCAAACAAGACAGCGGCTACTGACGCATTTTGGCAGCCTTCGCGATGTGCAGCAAGCCACGGCGGAGTCGCTGGCCGCGGTCGTCTCGCGCAAGACGGCGGAAACCATCTGGCGGCATTTTCATGCGCCCGAAGCCGCCCCAGCCGCACCCGAACCGGTTGCGCCGCCCTGCGCGCTGGTAGAGCTTCAGGGATTACCGCGTCGCCAATAAATGGCGGGGATCTCGGGCCGCACACACCTGTGAGCGAATCGCCGCGTGCACGGTCGAGCAGCCCAACGCCTGCTTGAGCTTCTTATGCGAGGCTCTTCGGCGCAGTGCTCAATTCACGGGGATCGAGCTGCGCCAGATCAAAGCCGTCGCCAATCGAGCCGTCTCCGACTGAGCCGCCCCGATCAGGCCGCCCGAACCAGCTCATGCTTTTTGACCGCGATCTTGTGATTGCAGGCTTCGCAGGAAAAGCCGTCGAGGAGAGCGATGCTGCTCACCGGAGCGCCGCACCAGGGGCATTTTCCGCGTAGCGTGCCGATTCCAAGCATCGGCCCCAGCAGGGGCGCAAAGACACCGGCAATCAGCATGGGAACCCCGAGAAAGGCGCCGATCCCAGTGATCAAAAGAAGCGTCCCGACCATGATCAGCACCGGGGCTGCAATCACCCCTAAGAGCAATCCCCCAAAGGCGCCGCGCACCGGCGTTTTCTCCGTGGGCGTCGGCGCCGGACTCTCGTGCGCCCCGTCCGCGAGCGCTTCCCCCGCGCAGGCGGTTCCGCAATGAGGACAATAGCTCCAAGGCGACTCGATGTGCCCACCGCATTTGGAACAGGACCCGTCCATTGTCGACCCCTCCCTGATGGTCTAGGCAGAGGGATCAGGGCGACGGAAAGAATGCGTCTGGTCTGCGTTCAAAGCAGCCCGCTCCGGCGAACACTGGAGATGCCCGGAATACCGTTCCTCTCCAACCCTGGTTCGTCTGCAGAATCGAGCGTAGCGCGCAGCAATCTTTTCTCCCGTGACCCTCATCACATTTGGGCGGATCCCCGCTTCACCCGCAGCGCGGAAGGATGGCTCCCGCGCGACGAATTGGATTCGGCGCAGAGAGCTCCCGCCTCGCTCATCCGCGCCTCGCGAGAATTTGCGCCTTCTGCAAAACGGCCCTAAAGGTGCATGAGCATGAGCGATCTCGAATCGGTCAGAGAACTTTCTACACGGAGTGTGCAGAATTTCACTGTAAAGCTACTAAGCTCGCCGCATTCGTCTGAGGCGCTCGATCAACCTTACGGGGTGCATGGGTTTTTCGAGAAGTTCGAAGGCGTAGCCTTGCTCCCGGGCGACTTCGAGCAGGTCGGCGACTCCTGCCTGGCCCGAAAACAGTAAAATTTCCGTCTCGGGAAGCATTCTGCGCACCCTGATCGCTAGATCCACGCCGTTCATGCCTGGCATCATCACGTCAGAAAGCAGGAAATCGGGGCGAAGCCCCTCCGTGATCTGCAAAGCGGTCGAAGCGTTATAGGCAGAAAAGGCGCAGAATCCCGAGATATTGAGAATCTCGGCGACGCTGTCGGCCAGGATCACTTCATCGTCAACGACCAGGATGCTGGGGCACTCCGCGCCGGATGCTTCAGATCGCGCCTTCCGCTCCTGGGCGGCAATAAAACTCTGAGGAAGTTTGTCGGTTGCCTGAGAGATTTCCGGCCAAGTCCATTCCAGCATCCACCTTCTCCTCTCTTTTTGCCGCCGGGCAATGCTCGCCCGGCGTCCCCATGCAGTTTGGGAAGATCATGCAAAGGGAACGAAAAGCGAAATTGCCGCGTCGCTATCCGCGCAACTCTTGAATGCAATTTCGGCGCCATGCCGTTCCGGCCATTCCCAGGCGACCGAAAGCCCCTCCCCGGTGCCACTTTGGCTACCTTTGCCGAGGAGAGATTCAAAAATGCGCCCCTGCAGGTTGTCGCCCATTCCCTTCGCGCGCATTCGAATCGCAACTTCAATCCCCTCCCCCCTGGCGGTTGTTCTTTCCCGAACTTCGACACCCAGAATTCCGCCTTGCGGCATAATGTGGAGAACGCCCGAAACCACGTTTGAAAAGGTAAGGGCGAACTCCGCGCCGTTCACCCTCACCGGCCGGCGATCTTCATAGCGGCAATCCACCGCAATCCCGCAAGCGTGCAATTTTGGCCGGTGCACAGTCAAAAATTCATCCACCAGATCGTGCAGATAAACTTGCGGCTGGCCCGCCAACTCGCGATAACGCCCTAACACTCGGCGGATCAATTGCGCAACGCGGTCCAGTTCTCCCTCAGCGGATAGCAGGTAGGCGTGGGCTTTCTCCCCGGGCGGTGTGCTCCGCCGCGCCAGGTAAACCAAGTTGATGATCGACTCCAGCGGACTGTTGATTTCGTGAGCCATGCTTGCGGCCATTTGCCCCTGGGCGGCGAGTTTCTCCGACCAGATCAGCCGCTGCTCCATCCGCTTCCGCTCCGAGAGGTCGCGCGCGATTTTTGCCGCACCGATGATGCGCCCGGCCGAGTCCTTCACGGGAGAAATCGTCACCCAAACTTCGACGATGCGGCCGTCTTTTCTGAGCCGCCGGGTCTCGTAAGGCTCGACCTTCGCGCCCGTCCGGATGCGCTCCAGAATCGCGGTCTCTTCGGCCTCCAGCCCCGGCGGAATAATGCGCAGGATGGGCTGTCCGATCATTTCCTTTGCCGTATAGCCGAAGATCCGGCAAGCCGCATCGTTCCAGCTCGTCACCCTTCCATTCAGGTCCTTGCTGACGATCGCATCGTCAGAAGACTCCACAATTGCGGCCAAAAGCGCCCCTGGGCTATCGAACGGCATTTCAGGGGTCGCGGTCGAATCCGGCGCAAGGTCAGGTTCGGCATGGAACATGGATTCACCCTCCTCGAGAAAGATTGAAGAGAAAGATTGAACTCTCGCGAAGAGTAGGATGCACAACTCGCGGCACTCACTCGAGCGCATTGGCTCGCGGCATCCCGAGCGGAGGGTCGCCACTCCAGATGCGCCGCAAGGGGGAAACGTCGCGCCGGGAGTCGATGCGGGGATCAGGGGTTCGAGGCCGGCTTTGTCTGCTTCCGCGCAGACGGACCGTCTCCTCGTTCCCTTGTTCCCTCGGTTCACGATTCGGGGTTGCGGAAGCTCAGTCGGCAATCGCGCCGGCATGCGCTTCCCGATGTTTCAAGCTGGCCGCAACGCGCGACAGCAATTCATCGGGGTGGACGGGTTTGGTGAGCAATGTAAACTGGTGACCCTCATTTTTGGCCGAGGCCAGCAGGTCAAGCGTAGTCGCCTGGCCGGAAAAAAGGAGGATTTTGCAATCGGGGAATATGCGCTTGATGGTGATGGCGAGCTCAATGCCGCTCATCCCCGGCAGGACTACGTCGGTGAGCAGCAATTCAGGCGGCGTCAGCAGAGCCGTCTCTAGAGCGTCGTTGGCGTCATAGGCAGTCATGGCGGCATAACCGCTGCGGGAAAGGATTTCAGTCACTGTATCGGCAATTGCGGATTCGTCGTCGACCACGAGAACCACGGGCCGGTAGGGGCTGGCGTCGGCCGGCGGAACTTCTTCGATAGGAACGACGGGGGAAGTGCGATGTTTTCCGACCATCTTGGTTGTACCTCTGCAGTGACGGTAGCAAGCTTTTGCTGATACGGGGAAAATCTTTGCAATTGGCAGTCCTGCGGATGCTCCAGACTGTGGAAAAGTTTACCGCAGGCGTAGAGGACTCCTCTGCCACATTGCGGTATGTTTTCCAGATAAACTTGCAAACGCCTTGACACGTCAGTATACTTTTACCTGAGCGTTAGCTTTATGAAAGTTTAGCGATACGTTAATTGCGGACACCTCACCTTGGGTGCAATAGGATGGCAAACAATTCTGAAACTTCGACATCTCAAGAGACGGAAATCGATCTGGTGAGCTTCCCTGCGATCCTGCAAAACGACGTTCCTAAAGGACGGGATGGGAAGCACAAACGCATCGTAACCCGGTTGCTGAGCGATATTGAGCGGCTCAAACCTGGAACCGCATTGAAGGTTCCGTTGAGCGCTCTGCCGGACAGCAAAGAAAACATCCGATCGGCGTTGAACCGGGCCACGCGCCTGCGCGGTATGGACGTCGCCACGTCCAGCGACGCCGAATTTCTTTACATTTGGACGACCGAGCCCAAGTCGTGAGGCATTTCCCGCCGCATTTCCGGAGGGCGCATTTGTCCGGCGCAAAACGGGAATGAGTTCGGTGCGCATGGACAAGTGGCTCTGGGCGGCCCGCTTCTTCAAAACGCGGGCGCTCGCCGGCCGTGCCTGTGAGTTGGGACGTGTGACATCCAACGGGCTGCGCGCCGTCGCGAAACCAGAGAAAGCGCATCTCGGAACCACAGACTCAAGTCGACGCGACCCCAAGGAGCGGCGACCTTGCACAAGGCCCTTCCCGACACCGGATCTCTGGTTTCGCTGTAAACCGGCCCGTGAAGTCCGCGCCGGCGACCGGCTGCGCGTCGAGAACGAAAGCGGCAACTACGAGATTGAAGTGCTCGAAGTGAGCGCGATACGTGGCCCCGCGGCGGTTGCGCAGACCCTCTACCGGGAAAGCGAAGCCAGCCGCGAGTCGCGGGTGAAGCTGGCCGAAGAGCGTAAGGCGATGCGCGAATTTGCGCCTCTGCCCGACCGCCGTCCCTCCAAGCGGGACCGGCGGCGGATTATTCAGTTCCGGAGCGGCGGCTGAGAGCCAAATGGACGGGTGCCACGGTTGCCAGTATTGAACCTCGGTCTGTCGATCGGCAGCGTCTTATGCCAGCAGGCGCTGAATCTTGGCTTCAATCACGTCCTTGGGCACGTACCCCACAACCTGGTCGGCCACTTTGCCGCCCTTGAAAAAGAGCAGCGCGGGAATGCCGCGAATGCCGTAGCGTGAAGGCGTGGCGCCATTCTCGTCCACATTCACCTTCGCTACCTTCAACTTGCCGGCGTAGGTTTGCGCCACGCCATCGACGATGGGCGCAATGGCCTTGCAGGGGCCACACCACACCGCCCAGAAATCCACCAGCACCGGCTGCTCACTACGCAGCACTTCTTCATCGAAGTTTGCATCGTTGACTTCAAAAACACCCAGCCCAGCCATGATCCTCCTAACGGACCCGCACGCGGTTTAGTGTACAGGAACCACCATAATGGATGCGCAACCATAGGCGGAAGTCGCAAGCCCGCGAACCGCCCCCCAACCGCGCGGGCCGGCGCGTGCCTGAAGCGGGCTATACTGGGGGTGGTTTATCCCTATCAGTCGAGGAAGTCCAATGCCTGCTTACGAGTATCTGTGCCAAAGTTGCGATAACCGGTTTGAGCGACGTCAGAAGATGTCAGACCCGTTGATCGCCTCCTGCCCGCAATGCGGAGGCCAGGTGCATCGGCTGATCAGCGGCGGTGCGGGCGTGATTTCCAGGGGCGCCGAAAGCAGCGCCGCCGCCCCGTCTCAATGCGCAATGGGCGACGCCTGCTGCGCCCCGGAGATGGGATGCGGAGCCGGCATGTGCGGGGGTGAGGAATAGGTTCATTTCCCGTCGCCAATCTGCCGATAATATCAACTGATGACTCCGCCTCGCCCAATGTCGGACCATCGACAATCTGACTCGCGTGTATGTGAGGCGGGGGAAGGGACCCAGGCTCGGCCAGTGCTGGACTTCCAGGCGCTGCTCGAAAACAGTCTGGATATGATCTGCCAATCGGAAGTGAACAACGGAAAGCACAGGTTTGTCTACGCCACTCCGTCGACGACCGAAATCCTGGGTTGGAGCGTCGAAGAATTTCTCCGCTTGCCGCTGACGGAAATCTATGCCGAGTCATCCATGCCCATCATTTTTGCCGACGCCGAAAAGCTTGCCCGCGGAGAGCTGACCAGCACCGTGGTCGTGGAGGCGATTCGCAAGGACGGGCGCCATGTTTGGCTCGAGAACAAAGTGCGCCTTCTCGAAAAGCGGGACCACGGCATGTCGGTCGTGATTTGCAGCCGCGACATAACCCGCCGCAAGCTCCTCGAGGAGCGGCTGGAGCAGCTCGCCCTGCTCGACGGACTCACCGGCATCCGCAATCGCCGCGCCTTCGATGAGGCCATTGACCGCGAGTGGAAAATCGCGTTTCGCGCCCACGCACCGCTTTCCCTGCTGCTGCTGGATGTGGACAACTTCAAGCTGTTTAACGACACCTATGGACACTTGGAGGGGGACGATTGCCTGCGCGCCATCGCCACAGCAATGAGCCGGGCGGTGAAGCGATCGACCGATATCGTGGCCCGATTCGGAGGAGAAGAATTCGCCGTCTTGCTGCCGGCAACGGAGATGGCGGGAGCCGAGGTTCTCGCGCACCGGCTCTGCGAGGCTGTCACCGCGTTGAAGCTACCGCACTGCGCCAATCCTTGTGCGGGGCGCGTGGTGAGCGTCAGTTGCGGCGTGTCGACGGCGATTGGAAGCCCCGGTGGTTCCATGACCACGCCGGAGGGTCTGCTGCTCGCCGCCGATGCCGCTCTGTACAACGCCAAGGGAAAGGGAAAAAACTGCGTTGTGGCTTCTAGTCTCCTCGTCTAAAGCAAGACCAACGATTGAGGCGCAACGTCGCCGCTCCCTTACCACTCCAACAAGGGAAAAAACCTGTCGCTGCACCCCAGAACGCAAAAGGGCCGCCTTCCGGGGACCCGGTTGGGTGTGCAACTTGGAGATGCACCTTCTCTCGGGTCGGTCTAGTCTGCCTTGCGCTGGCCGAGTACGTGATCCTCGAAGCCCAGCACGTACCACAGACCGCGGCCGGAAAACCTGGCGGTGAACCATCTCCTTAACCGGCGCTTCAACAATTTGAAGATGTCGGCGAGGGTGGTCAAAAGGCCCTCACGCGAACGGCCGGCATGCAGCACGCTGACGCCATTGGCCAGCAGGATATTGGCGATCTCGCGCAGGTCCGGAACGTAGACGTGGCTGGGATCGTCGCAGAATTGCAGCGTCTCGTTCTCGGAGTGCGGCAGTGCAAGACTGCGCAACGAAGGGAACGCAATCCAGATCAAGCCCCCGGGCGCGAGCTTCCCGCACAGCTCGGCCACCACCGGCGCGGGCTGCGTCATGTGTTCCACCACGTGATTGAGAATCACCAGGTCGTAGCTGCGGTCCGGAATGGCGGCGTAACCGGCGCCGTCTGCGCCCAGGCGGAAAAACTCATCCATGGCGGCGTGATCGGCGGCGTTCAGATGGTAGTTCGCAACGTCGGCGCCGGCGTAGTGGCAGCCGGGAAACCAGCGCTTGGTCACGGTAGGCGAATGGTTTCCGCAGCCAATGTCGAGAATGCGCAGGGGACGCGCGGGCAGCCTGCCGCGCAGGTACCGGAATTTCATGGGGCAATGCGCCATTCCGCTCCTCTGCTTCTCTGCGTGAACGCCCATTCCAGGCCTCGATAATCCCGCACTCAACTCGTACAGATGCCCTCACCAGCTTCTGTGAAAGCCCAGTTTCGAAAGGGCACGATCGGGAATCGGGGAACCCTCCGCGTCGGGCGCCGTGCCGTAAAGTTTAAGCATCCATGCGGCTCAAACGCGGACAAGCTGAGGAAGATGATCGAAGTGCGCGTCGCGGGCAAACAATGCCAGCGAATGCTGCAACACAAGGGCCGCAATCCACATGTCGTTGGTGGGGATAGGTGTCCCTTGCTTTCGGAGTTGCCGGTAGATATTTGCGTAATGATGCGTGGTCTGGTCGTCGGCATAGAGAACGCTGACGCCAGCCTTCAGTAGGAACCGGCGCAGGAAGGATTCATTCCGCGATCCCCGGCTGCCTACTGCAAACCCAGCGCGCAATTCCCCCACGACAATAAAAGGCAACCAGACTTCATCGGCCAGCTCGACCGTTTCGACGACCGCAGCATCACCCCGGCACAGGTCGGTGTAACGATTCGTGTCGAGAGCCAGTCTCACCTCCACATCTCCTCGTCGATAGTGTCTTGTGCTGCGAGGGCGCTGTCGAAATCCGCATCCTTTCGCCAGCTACCCGCGATGTCATGAAGATCGCGTTGGCGGCATCGGCGCTCGCTGAGCCCCGCGCCGCGGGTGAGGACCTCAATCGTCACTTCGTTCAGGCTCTTGCCCTGTTGGCGAGCCGCCCCACGAAGAGCGGCATCCAGATAGTCCGGCACATTTCGAATGGTGTACTGCATACATTCATTGTAGGCATTGCAGGCCATCAATGCAAGCAGATCATGTCTTTTCTCGGACCAAAGGGCAGTGGACGCGGACAGATTAGGCGCGTATCGAGAGTCGCATCCAAAATTACCGTTGAGCAACGCTTTTGTGGAAACCCCAATTTCCACCGCGGTCTCTTACCGATGATTGATCAACGAGGCGATGCAAGCGGCGCCAAACCCGTTGTCGATGTTCACCACGCACACATTCGGCGAGCAGGTGTTCAACATGCCCAGGAGCGCGGCCACCCCGCCCAGCGACGCGCCGTAACCCACGCTGGTGGGCACGGCGAGAACTGGCGCGTTGACCAGCCCGCCGACCACCGTCGGCAGCGCGCCCTCCATGCCCGCGCAGACAATCAGCACGCGCGCCGATTGGAGCGTGTCATGCTGCGCCAGCAGGCGGTGAATGCCGGCCACACCCACATCGGCCACCAGTTCCACCGCGTTGCCCATCAGCCGCGCCGTTACCGCGGCTTCTTCGGCCACTGGCAAATCGCTCGTTCCCGCGCAGACCACCGCAACCGTGCCGTTGCCGGGGGCTGGTTCGCTCTGCATGAGGGTGATGGCGCGCGCCGTCTCGTGATACTCGGCGCGCGGCTCGACCCGGCGCACGGCGTCATAAACCCGTTGCGAGGCCCGCGTGGTCAGAACGTTTCCGCCCGCCGCCGCCATGCGCGCAAAGATCGCAGCCACCTGCGCAGAGGTTTTGCCCTCGGCAAAAATCGTTTCCGCCATGCCGGTGCGCAGCGCGCGATGATGATCCAGCTTGGCGAAGCCGAGATCTTCGAAAGGCAACCCACGCAGGCGCTCGAGCGCCTCGGGAACGCCGGTGCGCCCTTCGCGCACCTCGGTGAGCAGGGTTTCAATCCGCAAGCGATCCATCGGCTCCCTTTTCTTTTTCGGCATAAAGGCGCATTACTTCCTGCATGACCTGTTTGAGGGGCGCCCGGTGCGCGCGGGCGAGCGCACGGCAATCCTCAAACTCGGGTTGCGCGTTGGCGACCGCCCCGGAGGGCCAGCGCGCGATCTTGATACGCACCATGCCCCACGGGGTTTCGATTTTGGCGAACTCGCGCCTGAGCGCAACTTTGTTTTCAACCCTCCAATGCAGGCCGATGGTGGTGGTCTCGCGCAGCAGCAGGTCACGCAGCGCGGGCGCGCGCTCGGGGCTGCAGAGCACCGTGATCTGCACGCCGGTACGCCCTTTTTTCATTTGCACGGCGGCGCGAAAGACATCCCACGCGCCGGCTTCAAGCAATAGCTCGCTCACGTAGGCAAGCAATTGCGGGGTCGAGTCGTCAATCACCGTTTCGATGATGGCGATGGGCTCGGCCCCAGGCTCGCTGGCGGGCTCGTCCGGCGCAGCTTCGGGCTCGCTTACCGTCTCTTCACCCACCAGCAAACGCAGCAGGTTCGGCTCGCCGGGCGTGTCCCGCCCCCCGGCGCCGTAGCCGCGCGCCTGCAAGCGCATTGCTGGCAACGCGCCGTAGCTCACCTCGAGCATGCGCAGAAGCGCGGCGCCGGTAGGGGTCACGCGCTCCATGGGAAATCCGGCGGCGTAAACCGGCGCATCGCCAAGCAGCGCCAGCGTGGCCGGAGCCGGGACGGGCAACGTGCCATGCTGGCATTTCACCGTGCCGCTACCGACATTCAAAGGCGACGACATCCAGCGGTCGACGCCGAGAGACTCGCATCCGGCTGCCGTACAAACGATATCGACGATGGTGTCCACCGCACCCACTTCGTGAAAGTGGACCTGCTCGACGGGAATCGAGTGAATGGCGGCCTCGGCTTCGCCCAGCAACTGGAATGCGCGGCTGGCGCGGTCCTTGACTGGCCCCGCGAGAGGCGCGGCGCGGATGATGGAGAGAATCGTGGAAAGCGACCGGTGGGTCCCGTGCGCGTGGGGCTCATGTTCGTGAGCGTGCTGATGTTCGTGGGGATGCTCGTGAGGATCCTCGTGGTCATGCGATTGGCCATGCTCGTGCTCATGGGGATGTTTGTGAGGATCATGGGCATGGCGCTCATGCGCATGTTCATGGGCGCCGGCCGCCGGTGTATCCTGCCCGTGATTTTCGGCGCTGCCATCCTGCCCGTGCGCCTCCGTCTCCGGAGTCAGCACATCCACCTTGGTTGCAGCCAGGCTGCCGCGGCTCACTTTGCGCATCTCCAGCCGCGCCCCGATGTCGAGCCCAGCGGCTGTCTCTTCCAAAAGTGCAAATGGAACGCCGGCATCCACCAGCGCCCCCAGCAGCATGTCGCCGCTGATCCCCGAAAAACATTCCAGATAGCCAATCCGCATCGCGTTTTGATTCTAAATGCCCCGCGAGGGCAGGCATCGCGCTCCCTCGTCGCGATCCCTCGTATTGAGAGACGGTCGATGCGGAGACTCAACTGCGGCGGGCGAGGGTTTCGGCGGAGAGAAGCGCGTTCATGGAGCCGGAACGGAAGCCTGTGCAGTCGAGCGTGATGTATTGGAAGCCGGCCTGCTTAAGAGCCGCGGTAATAGCGTCCAGCATTTCCATCGAAAGCGCGCGGGGCAGCTCGTGGCGGGCAATTTCCACGCGGGCCAACTCGCCATGGTGGCGCACCCGCAGCTCGCGGAAGCCCAACTGGCGCAGGCTCTCCTCGGCTTGTTCCACCTGGGCGAGCACCTCGCGCGTCACTTCGCGACCGTATTCGACGCGCGAGGAAAGGCACGGGGCCGCCGGCCGGTCCCAAACCGGGTAGCCTGCGGCTTTTGCCAGGGCGCGGACGTCCTGCTTGGTCAGGCCCGCTTCGGCGAGCGGCGCCAGCACGGCATGGTCCTGTGCGGCGCGCTGGCCAGGACGGTAGTCCCGCGTGTCGTCCGCGTTCATGCCATAGGCAATGCGCTCAAAGCCCAGCTCGGCGCCCAGCGCGGCCATCACGTTGAACAGTTCGTCCTTGCAGTGGAAACATCGGTCGGCGTCGTTGCGCGCGTACTCGGGCCGCTCCAGCTCTTCGGTAGCCACCACGCGCAGGGGCATTCCGATGGAGCGGGCAAAGGCGCAAGCCTGATCCAGGTCGCGGCGCGCCAGCGACGGAGAGTCGGCCAGCACGGCCAACATGCGCGCACCCAGGACGCGGTGCGCCGTGGCGGCAAGAAACGCCGAATCGACACCTCCGGAATAGGCGACCATCACGCTGCCGAGCTGGCCCAAGCGCGATTCAAGCGAGCGCAGCTTGACCCCCGCCTCCGCATCGCAGGCTTCGCGATCCGCTCCAGTTTCATGAAGGTTCCGCTCCGCGGCATTCGCCATGAGACCGATTATATCCTTGGCTGCGCATCCACCGGGAGATGTGCGTTCTCCCTTCGCCGAATTTGCATCGACTCTAACGCCGTTTGATTGTACGTCCAGGGGCGCAGTTCACGCCTATCCTCCGCCGCCTCCGATTTCGCTCTTTTGAACCTGCCCGCTGCGCTTCATCATGGGGCCAAAGGCTTTTCGTCCTCCTCCGCTTGGGACGGAAAGAGCTCCGGTTGCGCGACCGCGCGGCTGGTGGCAGCGGCCCGCCGGGGTCCGGAGGCGCCGATGAGACTCACCAATTCCAGCTTTTGGATCGCTTGTCGCGGAACATAGATGCGCTGCGTGTTGGAGCGCGTATCGGGCGGTGTGAGCAGCAGGCCGGGACCGGAGACCAAGGTAAGATCGTTGGCCGCCAGTCCCTCCAACTCATCTCCGTCGGTAAGCGTCATCCGCAGCCACACCCCGGCAGTGCGTGGCCGCGTGGAAAAACGCTTGTGCAGCAGCCGCTCCGGGTTGGCCGGGTCGATAGCGTGGGAGCGCACGTAGCACACCCACTTCACCTGATCCCAGCCAATGCGCAGGATTTTGCCGGTAAGGTCGAGAAGTTCGAGCTCTGCGGGGTTTTGGCCAAATCCCGCATCCACGTACCCTGCGCACCAGTCCCGCGAGAACTTGCGCACGATCACCGCTTTGCGCACATTGGCCATCGCTCTGGATTGTCGCATGCCGCCAAGCCCGGGCCCGTCCGCGGCCCACCTCGCGCTCTAGAAATGCCGTTTCAGTTTGAGAATCTGCGACTCAAAGCCGTACCACAGCACGGTGGCGACTACTGTGGTCATCGCCAGTCTGAAAACGACAATAGCCCAATTGCCGGCGGCGCCGTAGGGGTTCATGTGCAGGTCGAACCAGCCGAAAAAGATGAAAACCGAGATGTGGGTCATGTAGAGCCCGTAGCTGATGCGGCCGTAATAGGCCAGCGGCCCGCGCCGCAGCATGGCGTTCAGCGGGTTGCGTGCGCCCGTTGAGGCAATCGAGGCCAACACCGCTCCGGCAAAGCCCACGCCCAGGGCGGAATCGAGAAACGCCGTCCCTCCCGCCACGGTTGCGGCGGCCCAAATGCCCGCAACGAGGCCGCCGAGGCCCAGAAGCAGCCAGGCGCGCCGGCTGAGCTGCAGCGTGTGCAGCCCCAGCGCCAACAGGCTGCCCCAGGCAATGCCGTCCAAGTGAATCAGCGTATGGGTCGGCGTCATCCAGGCGAAGTTCGAGAACCGCAGGGCGGGCGAGGCAACCAGCGCCGCGGTCAGAACCAGCGCCAGCATCCGCGGCCGCTTCAGCAGGCGCACCATAGGCGCCCAGAGAAAGTAATATTGCTCTTCGATCGCCAGCGACCAGGTGGGTCCCATTGCCGGCGGCAGCGTCAGGTGGAATAGGTTCTGGACAAAGAAGATGTAAGCCAGCCAGGGGGCGGTCTTCACGGCAACCGCAATGCTCGGCCCAATGAACCACGGCGCCTCAAGATAGACCACCACCAGCAACAGCACGTACATGGGCCAGATGCGAAGCACGCGCCGCGCATAGAAGTTGCGAAAATAATGCGGCCTGGACCGCGACTCGAGCAGAATGGAGGTGATCAGGAAGCCGGAGAGCACGAAAAAGAGATTGACCCCCGCCCAGCCCCACAAGGCAGCGGAGTGAATCCACGCGCCCGCCAGGCGCGAAGCGCAGTGATAGAACACCACGGCCAGAACGGCAATGCCACGCAGCCCCTGCAACTCAGGAATGTAGGCGGGCAGCCAATCAGGCCGCCGGACAGAGACCGTCGTAAGCTTGCGCTCCTCGTCCCAGCGCTCTTCGTCCCGGCGCTCTTCGTCCTTGACCAAAGTCTCGGCCGAAGCCCGGCGTTGTGCAGCGCGCAGCGTACGTCACCTACAGTTCAGAGTTCGCAGTCCTCAGTCCTGACCCGGCAACCCACCAGCCACCGACCCCTGACCCCTGACCGCCGATCACTGACCCCTGACCCCTGATCACTGACCCCTGTCCTTCACCCTGCCGCCAATTGCCGGGCGCGCTCGGTGGCCCGCATGACTGCTTTGATGAGCGTCACGCGCAGGCCGCCTTCCTCGAGCTCCAGGATGCCGTCAATGGTGCATCCGGCGGGGGTGGTTACGGCGTCCTTGAGCAGAGCGGGATGGTAGCCGGTCTCGAGCACCATCTTGGCCGAGCCATAAGCGGTCTGCGCGGCCAACTGCGTGGCGATGTCGCGGGGCAAGCCGACTTTGACGCCGGCTTCGGCCAGGGCCTCGATGATGATGTAGAGGTACGCCGGACCGGAGGCCGAAAGGCCGGTGACGGCGTCCATGTGCTTTTCATCCACAATCACGGCGCGGCCAACGGTTTCAAAGATGCGCTGGGCGAGCACCATCTGCGGGTCGGAGACAAAGCGTCCGCGGCAGAGGCCAGCCACTCCCGCGCCCAGCGCCGACGGGGTATTGGGCATGGCCCGGATCACGGCGATGTCGAGACCCGCCGCTTCCTCAATGGCGCGGGTTTTCACCGACGCGGCAAAGGAAACCAGGGTCTTGTCGGGCGTCAGAGCGGGCTTGATTTCCGCGATCAAATCCGGAACCTGGAAAGGCTTGACGCCGATGAGGATGAGGTCGGACTGACGGGCCGCCTCGAGGTTGTTGGTGCTGACGTCTACGCCCCACTGCGTGCTCAGCGCCAGCGCCCGCTCCTCGTGGGCCACGGTGGCGTGAATCTGCCCGGGGGCAAAGAGGTTTTGCTTGAGGAAGGCCTGCAACAGTATGCCGCCCATTTTGCCCGCGCCGAGAACGGCCGTCCGGATGTGGGGAAACTGTGCGGGTGTTTCGTTGGCCTCAACGGCTATTTCCGCCATCTTGTTTCCTGTTCCCAAGAAGAAATCGTAATGCTGCTTTCAGCATACGCGCGCCGCCGGACGCACGGACTCCCGGCGCCATGGATCCCGACACTTCCCTGATCCCGACACCGGAAACCTGATCACTGGCTGAGGTGCTCTTCCTGTGAAAGATAGCTATCCAGCGCCGTCTTCATATTGTCGCTGCGGTCCGCATTCGTCCAGGCGGGATTCCACAACAGGTAGCCGCCGGGCATGGTGAGATAGCGAACGCCCTCGGCGACAGCGACGTAGGCGGAAACCACCCACGCATTGTTTTCCATGATGTAGGGCGGGGCGTTTCCGCTGTCGGCGGGCGCGGTCCGCAGGTCGGAGATATGCTGGCCGAGATGCACGAGCGCCATGCTCAAGGCGTCGCCGAGCCGGTCGCGGTTGAAGGTGCAAATGTAGAGGACGCCATCGGGTGTGTCCAGGGCGCTCGGCGCGCTGGCGGTCGAAACTTCGTTCACTACGCCATAGCCGACGATGACGCCGTTCTGCTGTTTTCCTTTTGGGAACAACGTCAGCACATTCTTGATCTGCGTGGTCACCTGGCTGGCCTGAAGACCGGCAGCCGCCTTCACGGCGGCGGAGAGAGGATCGCTGGACCCCATTGGACCGCCCGGAGCGGGGTTGGATTCCTGATCCCCCTGGCCGTTATCCCCGCCCTTTTCGACAATCGCGTCGCTCTTCGAGTAATCCATCTCCTGGGGCGTCACGTCGGCCACGGATTGGATGACGAGCCGGGCCCGATAGACGTTCATGTTGCCAAAGCCGCCCAGGCCCACGATCTTGCCGTCGCCGTTGCGGCTGAGCCCGGCGTTGGCCACGCCGTCCACGCGGCCCACCAGCGTCGCCTGCACATGGTAGCGCGGGCATCCCGGACACAGGCCGGTTCCCTTGGAGTGATATTGCGAGAGCAGGGAATCGAATTTCTTGAATTCCTTATCCTTTTCCAGGGTTACGGGCGTTCGCGTCTCGGTGGAAGCCGGGCCGGCAAAATTATGCGCCGGCTCAAGCTGCAGCATGGCGAGCGGGCCAGATTTGACCTTCGCTCCTTCGGGATACGAAAGCCAGATTGCATTCACGTCCTGGCCACAGTCGCCACCGGTCAACACAAACTGGTCGAAACCGGCCACCACCGTGCCCTTGATGCTCACGATCTTGCCGTCAAAGGCTTTGGGGTTCTTCAAGACATCGCAAACCGTGGCGCCAACGGCCTGCGCGTAAAGGCCGCCTGTAAAAACACACAGAAACAGCGCCAGAGAGAAAAGCCGCTTCATAACAATGCCTCCAGCCGCCGCACAATGCGCGTCAGCAGTTGAAATACAACCATCCGCCAGAAGGTTTGGACCGGGACGTGGAAAGAATAACAGGCCCGGTGACAGTTTGACCTTGTATCTTATCGCGGCAAATTTGCTTGTCAATGCGCAGAAGCGGGAGCAGCTTGCTGGCCGGCGATCCAGGCGTCGACGCGCGTCTCCAGCACATCGAGCGGCAGGGCTCCCGAATCCAGCACCTCGTCGTGAAAGGCGCGCAGGTCGAATTTGGGTCCGAGCGCCTTCTCCGCCTTCGCCCGCAGTTCCAGAATCTTCAATTGACCGATTTTGTAGGCCAGCGCCTGGCCCGGCCACGCGATGTAGCGATCAACCTCGGCCTGGATGCTGGTTTCGTCGATATTCGAGTGATCGTGGAAATACTGGACCATCTGCTCGCGAGTCCAGTGCTGGGAATGAACGCCCGTATCCACCACCAGGCGGATGGCGCGCCAGATGTCGGCCTCGAGCCGCCCGTAATCGGAGTACGGATCCTGGTAAAAGCCCACGTCCTTGCCCAACTGCTCGGCGTAGAGGCCCCAACCCTCCGTGTAGGCCGTATACATGGTGTATTTGCGGAACTCGGGAATGCCTTCGAGCTCCTGTGCGATGGAAATTTGCAGATGGTGCCCGGGAAGGCCCTCGTGATAGGCAATGGACTCGACCGCGTAGAGATTGCGCTCGGTCGCGTTGTAGGTGTCGATGCGCAAACGCCCCGGTCGGCTGCCGTCGGGCGTGCCTGCCTCATAGTAGGCCGGCGGCGCCGTCTTCTCCAGGTAATCAGGAACCGGCAGCACTTCAAACGGCGCCTTCGGCAGCCGCCCGAAAAGCTGCGGCAGCTTGGCCTCCATTGGCGTCAAGTAGCCGCTATAGGCATTCAGCAGCGCCTCAGCCGAGGCC
>JASHTU010000487.1 GCA_030040395.1 Acidobacteriaceae bacterium | reverse complement strand
AGTGCATCCACCACTGTGGCGAGGGATCCACCGGCGTTGAGGCGCTCATCGAAGTCCGCAACCTGCTGGCCGAGGGATATCATCCTTACCTCGCCGGCGATGGCTCGGTGCTCATCTTCGCGCAAGACCAGCGCAGCCTTCGCGGCGGGTTAGCCTTCACCTTTTAGAGCTCCCTCTTTCCCTCCGCCCCGGCTGCTCCTGGCCGCGAACCGCGCCTGCGCCGTATTTCCAGCGTGGGGACGGGATTGCATACACTCCGGCTCAATCGCCGGGAGTAAAGTGGAAGGGAATGCAATCCCATCCTGAACCACGCGGGAAGCGAAGATGAGCTCTGTGAAAATCAACCGCCGCGCCGCGCTGAAAGCCGGACTGGCCGCAACCGCGCTTTCTCCGTTGACCGGCGTCTTTGAGGGCCAGCAATCCCCCGCTGCGCGCAAGAAACGGATCCGCCAGTCGGTTTGCCGCTGGTGTTATCAGCAGATTCCCATGGACCGCCTCTGCTCCTATGCGGCATCCATCGGCCTTCTGGGCGTGGACCTGTTGCAGCCGGAGGAATACGAAGCGCCCCGCCGTTACGGCCTGATCTGCACCATGGCCTACGCCGGCGGAGGCGAAATCAAGGAAGCCCTCAACCGGCCCGAGCACCACGCGGCTATTGAGGCGGCGTTTCGCACCAACATTCCTCTTGCCGCCAAGGCGGGCGCGCCCAACGTCATCACCTTTTCCGGAAATCGCCAAGGCATGCCCGACGACGAGGGCGCGCGCAACACCATCGTGGGTTTGAACCGGGTCAAGAAAATCGCCGAAGACAACGGCGTGGTCATCTGCCTTGAGCTGCTCAACAGCAAGGTGAACCACCCCGATTACATGTCGGACCACACGGCCTGGGGCGTGCGCGTGGTGCAGGCGGTGAATTCGCCCAACGTAAAACTCCTCTACGACATCTACCACATGCAAATCATGGAGGGCGACCTCATCACCACCATCCGTGACAATGTCGCCTGGATCGCTCATTTCCACACCGGCGGCGTGCCCGGCCGTCACGAGCTCGACGATACCCAGGAGGTACAATGGGATGGCGTCATGCGGGCCATTGCGGACTCGGGCTTCAAAGGTTACGTGGCGCACGAGTTCATTCCTACACGCGACCCTTTCGACAGCCTGCGCGCAGCCGTGGATTTGTGCGATGTCTGATTTACGCGACATTTGACCGGGGCGGCGTCTGGCCTATGCGACGTTTGATTTTTGCGATGTCTGACCTGCGCCAAGTTTGATTTGTGCGCCGTATACAGTTGACCCGCTCCAGCAGCCGCGCATTGAATCGAGAGTTCGAATCATTATGAAGTCTTTGCTCCTTTCTGAGTACAACCACCTTGAAATCGCCGACCTCCCTTTGCCCGAAATTGGGCCTGGCGAGGTTCTGGTGCGCGTGGAGGCGTGCGGCATCTGCGGCAGCGACGTGCATGGCTACGATGGCTCCTCGGGCCGGCGCATTCCGCCCCTCGTCATGGGACACGAGGCCGCCGGCACGGTGGCCGCAACCGCAACCGACGTGCGCGGGTTCGCCAAAGGCGACCGCGTCACTTTCGATTCCACGGTCTACTGCGGCGCCTGCGCCTATTGCGGGCGCGGCGAATTCAACCTCTGTGACCACCGTCAGGTCATCGGCGTCTCCTGCGGCGAATATCGCCGCTACGGAGCCTTTGCCGAATACGTCGTGGTCCCGCGGCGCATCCTCTACCGGCTGCCGGAGAGAATATCTTTTGCCGAAGCCGCCATGCTCGAGGCCACGTCGGTGGCGCTGCACGCCGTCCGCGTCTCTGAAGCCGCCGGCAGCGAGACCGCGCTGGTGGTCGGCGCCGGCATGATCGGCTTGCTCACTTTGCAGGCCGCGCGCGCTGCGGGCTTCGCTCACGTCTTCATTGCCGACGTGGACGCCACCCGCCTGATCCTCGCCCGGCAAGTAGGAGCCGACGCGGCGTTGCACTGCTCCGGCGCGGAACTGGTCGCCCAGGTCATGAAGCTCACCGGAGGCCAAGGCGTCGATTGTGCTTTCGAGGCGGTAGGCATCAACGAAACCGTAAACGCTTCCATTGACAGCGTTCGCAAAGGCGGCGCCGTCACGCTCATCGGCAACATATCCCCCGAGGTAACGCTTCCCTTGCAGAAGGTGGTCACGCGTCAGTTGCGCCTGCAGGGCTCCTGCGCATCCTCGGGCGAATACCCCCAGGCCATTGAGCTGATCGCCAACGGCAAAATTCAGGTCAGTCCGCTCATCACCGCCGTAGCCCCGCTCGAAGAAGGTCCACGCTGGTTCGATCGCCTGCACGCCCAGGAGCCGAATCTGATGAAAGTGATTTTGACGCCGAGGGCGCAATGAACGGCTCGCTCTTCGATTTAACCGGCCAGATCGCCATCGTCACCGGCACAAGCCGCGGTTTGGGTCAGCATTTTGCGCGCGCCCTTGCTCTGGCCGGAGCCGACTTGGTGCTCACCAGCCGTCACCGCCAGTCCCTGGCCCCCTTTGCCGCGGAAATCGAAGCTTTGGGCCGCCGCACGCTTTCGCTCGAGCTCGATGTGCGCAGCCTGGAAAGCATTGAAAACATGGCCGCCGCTGCCGAAGCCGCTTTCGGGCAGATTCATATCCTCGTCAATAACGCCGGCTGCAACGTTCGCAAGCCCGCCCTCGATGTAACCTGGGACGACTGGAACCTGGTTCTCGACACCAATCTGCGCGGCAGCTTCTTTGTGGCTCAAGCCGTGGCCCGGCGCATGATCGCCAAAGGCTATGGGCGCATCGTCAACATTGGCTCGGTCACCAGCGTGTTCGGCTACGCCGGACTCGCTCCTTACGGCGCCAGCCGCGGCGGCATTCGCCAGTTGACCATGAGCCTCGCTGACGATTGGGGCCCCTACGGAGTCACCGTCAACTGCCTCGCGCCCGGATGGTTCCACACCGAGCAGAACAAGGTTCTCTACGAAAACAAAGAGTGGGTCGATTATCTCGTTGACCGGATTCCCGTGAAGCGCCCCGGCCAGCCGCATGACTTAGACGGAGCCGTGGTCTTTCTCGCCTCCGAAGCCAGCCGCTATATAACGGGCCAAACCCTGCTCGTCGATGGCGGCATCTCCACCGGCGCAACCCGCGCCACCGTGGCGAAAAAGAACCCGAGTTAGTCGACGCCCATCAGCAAGGACGGATTGCCGATGACTCCTTTCCAAATAATTTCCGCTATCCTGGCTTGTCTTGCTTGCTTCACAAGCTATCCGCTCCATGCGCAGTTATCGGCTTCCACCCCTCCCGCCGGCGCCCGGGAAGATTCGTTGATGCA
This sequence comes from Acidobacteriaceae bacterium, assembly GCA_030040395.1. GTDB lineage: Bacteria > Acidobacteriota > Terriglobia > Terriglobales > Acidobacteriaceae > Telmatobacter. The sequence goes on along the minus strand of JASHTU010000487.1, from coordinate 3,057 downwards.
AGGCTTCCTGGATCCTCCCAATGGCGCGCGCCCGCGCGTCTGGTGGCACTGGATGAATGGCGACATCACCCGCGAGGGGATCAAGCTCGATCTTGACTGGATGCACCACGTGGGCTTGGGCGGAGTCACCATCTTTGAGGGCGCCATCAACACGCCGCAAGTAGTTCCTCAGCGCCTGATCTATATGACTCCGGAGTGGAAGCAGGCGTTTACTTATGCTGTCACTACGGCGAGAAGTCTCGGAATGGAAGTCGCCATCGCCAGTTCGCCCGGCTGGAGTGAAACCGGCGGGCCGTGGGTGCCTGCCTCCCAGGGCATGAAGAAGATGGTCTGGACGGCGACCCGCATCGAAGGCGGCAAACCCTTCACTGGAGTGCTGCCGCACCCGCCGGAGGTCGACGGCCCGTTCCAGGATTACCCTGTTCCCGGCCGGCGCGCGCCCGATGGCCGCGTCATCGCGCCGCCGCAGTTCTACGCCGACGCAGCCGTAATCGCCTATCGCCTTCCCCAGGGCGACGAGAGCCAGGCTCAGTTGCATCCGCAAGTGACTTCGAGCGGCGGAACTGTGGACGTGGCCGCGCTCTCTGACGGCGACGTCAACACGGTTGCGCTCGATCTGCCTGGCGAATCGCCCGACGGTGAAGCGTGGGTGCAATTCGATTACGGCCATCCGCAGACCATCCAAGCCGTCACCCTGGCCGCTCTGGGCGACGACATCAGCATCTTCGATCACGGCAGCAGCGCCATTCCGCCGCGCCTTGAAGCCAGCGATGACGAAGTGCATTTCCGACCCATCGCCGACCTTCCTCCCAGCAGCATTGTCCAGCGCACAGTTGCCTTCGACGCGGTAACGGCGCGCTATTTCCGGCTTGTCTTCTCTACCGCCGCCAGCGCCGAACCTCCACGCGACCATCGCATCACCGAACTGGTGCTGGCCAGCGGAGCGCGCGTGAATGAGTTTGAAAAGCGCGACGGCTACGCGACCGCGCGCGACTATTACGCCATCGCCGATCCCAAGGTTGCGCCGCAGTACATCGTGACGCAGAAAGACGTCATCGACCTCACTGGCAAAATGCAGCCCGATGGCGCGCTCGACTGGACCCCGCCCGCGGGCGATTGGATGGTGCTGCGCATCGGTTACTCGCTCACCGGCCATGAGAATGGTCCCGCTCCGGCGGAGGCCACCGGGCTCGAAGTCGACAAACTCAACCGTGACGACGTAAAGAATTATCTGGACGGCTATCTCAAGCTCTATGCGCAAACCGTCGGTCCTTCGATGCTGGGCGAAGCCGGCGTTTCTTACTTGCTCACCGATAGCATTGAAGCCGGCGCACAAAACTGGACCGATTCCATCCTCGGCGACTTTGAGCGCCTGCGCGGCTACGATCCGCGTCCCTGGCTCCCCGCCCTCACCGGCGTCATCATCGGCAACACGGCTGACACCGATCGTTTTCTGTGGGATTTCCGTCGCACGGTTGCACAACTGCTCGCTGAAAATCATTATGGCGAGATATCCGATGAGTTACACCGCCATGGCATGAAGTATTACAGCGAAGCGTTGGAGTATCATCGCCCGGCGTTGGGCGACGACATGGAGATGAGAAGCAAGGCCGACGTCCCCATGGGCGCCATGTGGACCTGGGCCGGCCGCCCCGGCCCCGACGTCGATTACGAGGCGGATCTGCGCGGAGCCGCATCCATCGCGCATATCTACGGCCAGAACCTGGTCGGCGCGGAGTCGATGACTTCGAATGGACCGGCGTGGTCGTTCTCCCCCAATACGCTCAAAAAAGTCGCCGACCTCGAGTTTGCCCTCGGCGTGAATCGCTTCGAAATTCATGAGTCCACGCATCAGCCTGTGCCCGACATGGCCCCCGGCCTGACCCTCGGACCCTTCGGACTGTGGTTCAACCGCAACCAGACCTGGGCCAACGAAGCCAAGCCATGGGTGACTTATCTCGCCCGCTGCTCCTATCTTCTCCAGCAGGGCCATTACGATGCCGACGTTGCTTACTTCTATGGCCAGGAAGGACCCCTCACCTCGGTCTTCGGCTCCCATGTCCCGGAAGACGCGCCCAACGGTTATGCATTCGACTTTGTCAATAGCGACGTCATCTTACACGAGTTATCATTCAAGGACGGACTTCTTGTAACTCCCGGAGGGACGAGTTACCGCATTCTCTATCTGGGTGGAACCAGTCGCCGCATGACCCTACCTGTCTTGCGCCGCATCCAGGACTTAGTGGCGCAGGGCGGCGTTGTTGTAGGAAACAAGCCCATCGACTCGCCCAGCCTCGCTGACAATGAACAGGAATTTCAGCGCCTCGCCAGCGGTCTCTGGGGAAAAATCGCCGTGACTCAATCGTTTCATAAGTTCGGCAAGGGCCGAGTCTATGCCGGCATGACGCCGGATCAGGCGCTCGCGGCTCTTGGCGTCGCCCCGGACTTCACCTATACGAGGCCCGAGCCTGACGCGACCCTCATGTTTGTGCATCGCAAGCTGGCCGATGGAGACATTTATTACGTGGACAACCGCAAAGATCGCGCCCAGAGCGTGGATGCAACCTTCCGCGTGACGGGCAAGGCGCCGGAGCTATGGGATGCCGCCACGGGCGCGTCGCAGCCCGTTTCTTACCGCATCGCCGATGGCCGCACCACCATTCCTCTCCACCTCGATCCCTATGGCGCGGTCTTTGTCGTCTTCCGCAAACCGGCCTTGGACCTGCAACTCGAGGCGCCGGCGCCGAGCGAGACTTCTCTCGCCAATCTGGACGAAGCGTTGAACCGCGATTGGCGCGTCACCTTCGAGCCCGGCAGAGGCGCTCCGCCAAGCGTCGACTTCCATCGCCTCACGTCGTGGAGCGATTTTCCCGCAGCCGAGGCAGGCGTCAAATATTTTTCGGGAACCGCGACTTACTCCAAGACGATTCAAATTCCTGCCGGCGCGTTCACTGCGGCAGCGCATCTATGGCTCGATCTTGGCGACGTGGAAAACGTGGCCCGCGTTACCGTCAATGGAAAATCTCTGGGTGTGGTATGGAAAACGCCGTTCAAAAT
>JASHTU010000486.1 GCA_030040395.1 Acidobacteriaceae bacterium | reverse complement strand
GTTTCTACGCCACTCATCCTTCATAAGAGCCGAATGCGTAAACGCGCTCGTACGGATCTGTGCGGGGGGCGATCCGTGAGGACCGTCCCTACCGCGACAAGTACGAGGAACGGCTGCAGGTCCTTCGTCGCTCAAGCTCCTCTGGATGACAGGGGCGTCACTTCGTTGCTCTAGCTTCTCTGGCTGCGGAGCGTTGCTGCGTTGGCCGTGAAGACTGTCACCGCAGAGCGCAATTTGGTGGGCCAAATTACGGGAGTGTAGGCTTTGGGCCGCACGAGGCGCAGCATGACCGCATTCCGCCTTGCATTTTTATTCTTGGTTTCGTTCTTTTGTTCCATCGCGGCATCGCAGACTCAGCCGCTCCTCTACTCCTACCGGGCGTTCTCAGTGGTCGATCAGCCCAATCTCGAGCAAACACTCAGCCGGAATGGCGCCCAGGGGTTTCGGCTGGTTGCGTTGAGCAAACGCTTGAACGGCGACCTCGTCGCGGTGATGGAGAAGGCGCAACTACAGGAAGCTACCAGTACAAAGCGCCAGGCTCCGCGCGCATCGCATCTATCCGCTGGCAAGGCAAATCCCTCGAGTTCCCGAACCGGTAGCAGGGGCGCCGATGATTGACGACCGGGTTTGCTCGGGGATTCGGCATGCGCCCGTTTGCCGTCGCTAGCAGGAGGGATTGGGGCGGCGGCGCCGGATTCCTGCGTGGGCATGGTTTGCGGGTTGGGAATGGGATACGGCGTCGTGCCGAGAAGAGCGTTGATGCAACCGCTGATGAGCGTCGGGTCAGCGGCGTTGAGCGTGGGGAGCACGGGGACGGAGCTATCGGGTTTGGAGAAGTTGAAGGCGGAGGTCATGTCGCCTCTCGAATTGGTTAGATGCGGGTGCTTGTGAGCCGGAGATGGGAGCTCAGACCAGCCGCTTGCGGAGGGCGCCAGGAGCAAACGCCGAGCCCTTCGCTTCCCTCCGCTCAGGGTCGGGATGGGAGCCCAGTTTTGGGGATGCGGAGGGCAGTCGTTCGAAGGCGCGGCTTGAGAGCGCTTTGATGGTCCGGAGCGGTTACGCGGATTGTTTGCGCGCTTTGTTGAGGATCTGGCGGAGGCGGTTGCCGACGATCAGGTCCTCACCGGCCTGCATAGTCATGGTGTCGATGCGGAAAAGGTTGGGATGAGGAGTCTCCGCTGGTTTATCGTATTTAACTCCGCTGGGATTGTTGTTCGTCCACACCTCGATGCGTGGATCTCCCTCACGCATCTGCTGGGCGCATTGTTCTACCGTCAAGCCAAACTGCGTTTCATCCCACTTCACAATAAGAACCGGGTACATGGTGTCGGTACGGCGGACCATGGTGGATGTGGTCACTCCCGGCACCGTTTCAACTAATTTCGCGATGCGCGCGAGGCGGTTCTCGGATTCTTTACCGATGGCCGCCAGGTCAGCATGCGACCAATAATCAACGGCCGCGAGCATGCCCATGATCTCTTCCTTGCCGACTTTCATGGGCCGGCATACAGCGCCTTCCCAGGGACAGGTATTGGCAAGAGCTGCGTCGATCAGATCCTTCCGGCCGAGCAGCAAACCGGCAGATTGCGGTCCGAATGCGCCTTTTCCGCCGCTGAAGCAAAAAAGATCGGCTCCGCTTTTCGCCATGAGCGACAAATTTTCAATGGGGGGAATGCCTCCTGCACAGTCCACGAGTATGGGGACGCCGGCAGCGCGTGAGATCTCGATCGCTTTTGCCAGGCGATCATCTCGAAGAGTGGTGTAAACCATGGCAGTTTGCGCAGTAAAAGCCGGCTGGAGATCGTCGACAGTCTTTGCGATCACCAGTTTGCCGCCGGCCAAGCGGATGGCGCTGTCGAAGTCAATACGGCCGCCAAGCATCACCACTTCGTTTTTCAATCCAGTGGTGTCGGGTAATTGCCAGACACGATTGGGATCGGTTCCGGCGATGCAGCCCGCGGTGGCAGAAGCGATGGCGGCAGCGGCGCCGGCTGTGATCATTCCCGATTCAGCGCCGGAGATCTTGGCGAGATAGCGGCCCGCGGCTGCTTGCAGTTCGAAGATGTCGACAAAATAGTGGGAGGCCTCCTCCGCGGCTTGCCGCACCTCTGGAAGCTCCAGCGAGCCGCTCAGATAAGTCCAAGTGCCACGCGCGTTGATGAGAGGACGGACGCCGAGCCGGGTGTAAATGTTGTCGGAGAACGACCGCTTGCTTTTGGGGTTCATGGTGCCAGCCACCGTGGCCGCGAGGCTGCGGGCCCCCATGGCGGCAAAGAGTGGAGACGCGGCCAGCAATTTGATGAAAGATCGCCGGCCCTGAAGGCCATTTTGACGTTCCAGATCGGACAACATGTGTTCCTTGCCTCCTTCGGCATCTTACGTTATGCCGCGGCGCTTAAGAGCGGCCATTCGCCGGCGGGGCGGCACATGGGCTGCACGGGATCCGCAGCTAATCCAGGGCAAAGGCAAACACATCGCCGCTTCCAACCGCAATCGCGAGATATTGCTTCCCGTTTACGGCGTAACTCATCGGGGATGCGCGGATCTCTTGTCCAACGCTGAAGTGCCATAGAGGCACGCCGGTGCGCCCGTCGAGGATGACAAAATTCTGCGCGTCGCCTCCGAATGCGACCAGGCCCGTAGCGGTCGACATCACACCGGCCCAGGCAAATGGGGAACCGATGAGAGGATCGCGCCACGCAAAATCGAGCTTATCCAAGCTGAAGGCGTCGATGTACCCCCTGCTGCTATCGCCCGGCGGTCGACTCGTTCCCGTCGCATAATATGTTTTTCCCTCCTGGAAGGGCTCGGATTTCGAAGTAAAGATGCTGCATTCCTCCATCGAGCGGAAGTAGAACATGTGCGTCGCCGGGTCATAGCTGGGCGAGTACCAGTTAGTCCCTCCGCCGGCGCTGGGACAAACCAGAACGCCTTTTTCATCCGGAACAAGATTGTTGGAGATGGGCCGGCCATTTTCGTCGATGCCCTTGGCCCAATTGAGCTTCGAGACGAACTGCTTCGAGTACAAATACTTTCCATTGGTGCGATCGAGAATATAGAGGTAGCCGTTGCGGTTCGCCGTCACAATCAGCTTGCGCGTCTGACCGTTGAAGTTGGCATTGACCAGCACCGGCGTCTGCTCTGCGTCATAGTCGTAGAGGTTATGGGGGCTGAACTGGAAGTACCACTTCAGCTTGCCGGTATCGGGGTCGAGCGCCAG
>JASHTU010000485.1 GCA_030040395.1 Acidobacteriaceae bacterium | reverse complement strand
TTCCGGTCACGGTGTTGACGCCGGGCCGGTCGACGCCGCTGACGGACGCGCATCTGGATCGCATTGGCGACCGGGTGCAGCAAGTGATCGCGCCGGCCAGCGCGCATTGGATCCATCTCGACGAGCCGGAGCTGGTGGTTGACTCGATCCGCGCCATGGTTGCCGCGGTTGCTTCAGAACCCGTGGCAGCGACGATTTGATGGGCAGGGCGTATTGACCTTGCGCATTGCCGGTGTCGAGCGACACTGCGCGCGCTCCCGGCCGGAGACTATACTTCATCCATCACAGCCCAGAAAAGAGGAGGGGTCGGCGCTCCAAGGAACGCCGGTCCGGTGATTGGGCGGTGAGCCACCGGAGATGGATATGGAAGTGAAAGTTTCTCAGCTCGAAGGGGTGAAGTTCGCGATTGTGGCGCGGTCGCACACGGTGATAAGCGATCAGCCGGCCGAGAACGGCGGCGCGGACTCGGGCATGGCGCCGCCGGAATTCTTGTTGGCCGCGCTGGGCTCGTGCGCAGCCTTTTACGCCGCCGAGTATCTTAGAACCCGCGATCTGGCCAAGGAAGGCGTGGAAGTTACCGTTACCGCGGAAAAGCTGAAGCAGCCGGCGCGGCTGGGGAATTTTCACGTGCGCGTGACGAGCCCGGCCGCGCTGACCCCCGAGCAGACCGAGGGGCTGATGCGCTCAGTGCGTCACTGCCTGGTGCACAACACGCTGCTCTCGCCGCCGGAAATTGCGATTGAGCTGGCGGCGCCCGAGCCCGCGGCGAGCCGGGCGTAATTTGCGCCGATGGGGTTGACCTTTTGCAGGGGGTTTCGTCTTAACAATAGACCTGGGGAGCAGCGGCGCCGTTGGTGAGATGGCAAGAAGGGCTGTGGCGTCCGCATGATAGACTGCGCTTATGTCAAGCAACTCTGCCGCTTGGCCGGCTTTTCACCGCACAGCTTTGGTTTGTGGATTATGCCTGCTGGCGCTGGCGTTCGCGATGGAAGCGAAGATGGCGTGGTATGGCGCGCGGGTCGACTTGGGCGGGGGCATCAGCGCGGCTAAAGCCTGGCCGGCCGATATGCCCAGAGTGGTTGACCACGGCATTCCTTCGCCCAACCCCATTCATCCCCGCATTTCGTTCGCAGTGTTGGCGGCGTTCTCGATCCTATCGGCCGCCGGGGCGGAACGATGGAAACGGCCGGCCGCTGCGCACAGACCCGTGCGGGCGGCTTCGAAAACGTATTTCACTCCGTTTCTTTTCTTTCGGCCTCCGCCTGCCCTCGCGTAATCCGCCTCTCGACATTTCCTATCCCGTTTTCGCCCCCATGCGCTGTCGAGCGCAGGGGACGAATGGTTCGGGAAGGGACGCAGACCGGCGGTGAAATTACGCGCATCCGGGAACGTTCTTCTTCGCTGCATATCTGATTTGAGCCTTTTTACCAAGGACGCAGCGGGCCGATGGGCGCGATGGCGGATGGGTTCTTTCGCACGATGATGCCTCGCGCGCCGATGGCGCATCTTTCTATTGAGGGCGGGTTCTCGAAACCGTCGCGGGGCGCGATTCAGGGCAAAGAAGACTTGCGTTGTTTCGCCGGTGGCGGGAAAACCTGGCAGGTTGAGGAGGAAGTTGAGTTGTCCACCTTCCCAACTGGCATCGGGCCAATAGAACACAATGATCATCCAGGAGCAAACCAGGTATGTGTAAGCACGCACCGTTGACTTTGGCCGCACTGGCGCTCTCGGCGCCGCTGGGCATGGTGGCTTGTCATGGCGGCGGCAACGCCACCGCGACAGCGGCCACCATACCGTCAGCGCGAGTAGCGACCGCGAAACGCGGCGACATTTCCCATGTGTTGACGCTGGCCGGGCAATTCCAGCCGTACCAGATGGTCGACGTTCACCCCAAGGTGAGCGGCTACATGAAGCACATTAACGTCGACATTGGGGACATCGTTCACCAGGGAGAGACGCTAGCGGTTCTGGAAGTACCGGAATTAAAAGCGCAGCTGCAGGCGACGGTGTTCGAGCTGAAGCAGAGCCAGGAGGAGATCGCGCGCGCGCAACATGAGATCAAACGCGCCGAGGCGATGAATTATGCGCTGCACGCGGAGTCAGTGCGCCTGCAACAGGCGGCGGCGACGCGTCCGGGCCTGATCGCGCAACAGGAGTTGGACGACGCGCAATCGAGAGATTTGTCGTCGCAGGCGCAAGTGGATGCGGCCAAGGCGGCCATGGCGGCGGCGCAACAGCATGCGGAAGCGGCAAAATCCGACAACCAACGCGTGCAGGCGCTGGAAGATTACACCAATGTAACGGCGCCCATCGCCGGCGTGGTGGTTTGGCGCTACGCCGACACGGGAGCCTTGATCCAGGGCGGCACGAACTCCAACGACGCGACGCTTCCCATCGTCCGCATTTCGCAAAGCGGGCTGCTGCGCCTGCGCATTCCCGTGCCCGAGGACGACGTGAAATTTGTTCACGAGGGCGACATAGTGAGCGTGCGCGTGGACGCGATCGGACGTTCCTTCACCGGCAAGGTGGTGCGCTTTACACGCAATGTGAACTTCGAGACGCGCACCATGGAGACGGAGATCGACGTGGAGAACCAGGACCTTTCGATCGCGCCGGGCATGTACGCCAACACCATGCTGCACCTGGCGGGGGTGAAGAACGTGGTGACGATACCCGTGGACGCGCTGGTGCTGAACGCGTCGCAGCAGCAGACGGTTTACGTGCTGGACGGCAACAACCGCGTTCACATCCGCGCCGTCGGAGTGGGGCTGGAGGGATCGAAGCTGGCGCAGATCACCAGCGGGTTGAATGCGGGCGACCGGGTGATCCTCGGCGGGCAGGAGAATTACCAGCAGGGCGAAGTGGTGAGCCCGATGCTCGCCGCGACGTCCGCTTCGGAGACCGTACAGGAGACGGGCGGGATGATCGACCTGAAGGCGCAAGCCAATGGAGGCGCCCAGTAATGCCGAAGTTTGCTCTCAAGTTCCCGTATTTCATTCTTATGCTGTGCCTGGTGGTGACGTTGATCGGGGTGGTCACCTTAGTGCGCATGCCGGTGGATTTGTTTCCGGAGATCGACATGCCGGTGGTGGTGGTGGCCACGTTTTATAACGGCATGCCGCCGCAGCAGATCGAAGCCGACATCACCGACACCTTCGAGCGGTTCTTTACTTTGGCCGCCAACGTGGACCACAGCGAATCGCGCTCGCTGACCGGCGTGAGCATCATCAAGATTTACTTCAAGCCGGGAACCGACGCCAACGCGGC
>JASHTU010000049.1 GCA_030040395.1 Acidobacteriaceae bacterium | reverse complement strand
TTACCCGGTAAACAGCGTGCCCGGCGTAGTGCGCGCCATCAACAATGCCCTGATGCGGGCCGACCAGGTGGCGCACGCCGAAGGCCAGCCCTATGTTGACTGGATGCTTCCCATTGTGGCGGACGCCGAGGCTGGATTTGGGGGCACGCTAAACGCCTTCGAGCTCACCAAGAGCATGATTGAAGCCGGCGCGGCCGCGGTCCACTTTGAAGACCAGCTTTCCTCAGCCAAAAAATGCGGCCACATGGGTGGCAAAGTGCTCGTGCCCACCCGCGAAGCCATCCAGAAGCTGATTTCCGCGCGGCTGGCCGCCGACGTGCTCGATGTGCCAACAATACTGATTGCGCGCACGGATGCCGATGCGGCGCAGCTCATTACCAGCGATTGCGATCCCGCCGACGCGCCTTTCATCACGGGCGAGCGAACCGTGGATGGGTTCTTCACATTCCGCGGCGGCCTGGACGCAGCAATCGCACGCGGGCTTGCGTTCGCGCCTTTTGCCGACATGATCTGGTGTGAAACCTCCCAACCCAACGTCGGCGAAGCGCAGCGATTTGCGGCCGCGATTCATGAGCGGTTTCCCGGCAAGCTGCTGGCCTACAACTGCTCGCCGTCTTTCTACTGGCGCGGCAAGCTGAACCAGTGGGAGATTGCGGACTTCCAGAACCAGCTTGGGGAGATGGGCTATCGCTTCCAGTTCGTCACCCTGGCGGGATTCCACGCTCTGAATCTCTCGATGTTCGAGCTTGCCCATGAGTACACGCGAACCGGGATGCTTGCCTATGCGCAATTGCAGGAGCGGGAATTCGACCTCGCGCAGCAACACGGCTATGGGGCCGTAAAGCACCAGAGATTCGTCGGAACCGGCTATTTCGACCAGGTGGCGACGACCATCGCGTCGGGCAAGACCTCGATTTGCGCTCTTCCCGGATCGACCGAGGAGGAGCAGTTCGAAGATCCTTTCGACCATGAGGTTCCGGAATCGCCGCTGGAAGCTTCGGCTTAGAAAGAACTGAGGTTAGGCGGCATTCAAAAAGGGGCCCAGCGAGGAGCAAACGAGGACCATATGACCACCGCCGTCGAGACGCCGGAAATGGCCGCATTCTCTTGCGATGCCGAGCGCGAGATCCTTACACCGGACGCAGTCGAATTCTTGCGCGCGCTCGACAGCCGCTTTGAGGCGTGGCGCACGCATCTGATGCGCGCCCGCGAGCGGCGCCAGGAGCAGTTCGACCGGGGAGTTTTGCCTACGTTCCTTCCCCAGACCCAGCACATCCGCGAGTCGCGCTGGGGCGTGGCCCCCATTCCCCCGGAGCTGCTCGATCGCCGCGTGGAGATCACCGGACCCACGGACAGAAAGACGATCGTCAACGCACTCAACTCCGGCGCGAATGTGTTCGTGGCGGACTTTGAAGACGCCAATGCGCCTACCTGGAGCAATTGCATCGAGGGCCAGCGAAGCCTGCGCGACGCCAACCGCCGCACCCTTCGCTATTGCAGCAACGAGGGCCGGCCGTTCGAACTGGGGCCGCATCCGGCCGTGCTCTTTGTAAGACCGCGGGGGTGGCACATGGTCGAGAAGCACTTTCCTCGCTCCGGTGCGCCCATGTCGGCCTCGTTGTTCGATTTTGGCCTCTATTTCTTTCACAACTTTCGCATCCTGCTCAACCGCGGCTCGGCGCCGTATTTCTATCTGCCGAAATTGGAGAGCCATCTCGAGGCCCGCCTGTGGAACGAAGTCTTCCTGTTCGCCCAGGAGTATGCTGGAATTCCCCGGGGCACGATTCGAGCTACGGTGCTGATTGAGACCATCCCCGCAGCTTTCGAGATGGACGAGATTCTGCATGAGCTGCGCGACCACTCCGCGGGACTAAGCTGCGGGTCGTGGGACTACATTTTCAGCTTCATCAAGAAGTTCAGGAACCATCCGCAGTATCTCGTGCCGCAGCGCGGCGACGTCACCATGGACCAACCGTTTCTTCGCTCCTATGCGGAACTTTTGATTCACACCTGCCACAAACGGGAAATCCACGCCATGGGCGGGATGGCGGCCCAGACCCCCATCCGCATCGACTTGCAGGAGAACCAAACTGCGATGGAGCGGGTGCGCGAGGACAAGCTGCGCGAAGTGCAAGCCGGACACGACGGCGCGTGGGTGGCCCACCCAGCCCTGGTTCCGGTGGCGCGCGGAATCTTCGATAAGTATATGAAAGGGCCGAATCAGATCGGCATGCCCGCCGAAAAGCGGTCCCGCGTCGCTGCGCAGGATCTGCTGGAGACGCCGCGGGGGCGCGTCACCGAGGCCTGTCTGCGGCGTAATATCGACGTGGCGCTCGCATACATCGAGTCCTGGCTGCGTGGCAACGGATGGATTCCCGTGTATCATCTCATGGAAGACACGGCGACCGCGGAAATCTGCCGCGCTCAGCTGTGGCAATGGACCCGCTTTGGCGTTCGCATGGAAGACGGTCGCGCCATCACGCAGGAACTTTGCGAGCAGATTCTGGGAGAAATCCTCAAAGAGGTGAAGCAATTGATCGGCCCGGGGGCTTACCGGCAATCGCGGTTCGATCGCGCAGAGGAAATCCTCAAAGACCTCTGTGCCGGAGAATTCCAGGAGTTCCTCACCACATCCGCCTACGCGGACCTCGCGTAAGCGGCAATCCGATCAATCATTTGCATGGCGGCGTCCAATAGGGCGCCGCCATGCCTGCGCGCGCGGTGAAAATCGCAACGAGCGTGAAGCAAAGCTGTTTTAAAGCATCCAGGGCGCCAACTCCGCGAAGCCCTCCCTGCGCAGGATTCCGCTTTCCCGGCTGCACGCATCAAGCATTACGTGCGCCGGGCAATACTCGGGGTGGGGCCGCCAGGCGGATTGTTTGCGGGCCGCCGGCTGTTGCGCGTCATCCCCGGAGGCGGGAATGACGTTCGGTGGATGTTGCAATGCAGCATTCTGTGATATGCTGCGCTGCAGGGTTTTTTCATTGCCTTGAGGCAGGAACAATATGACAGAAACGAGCACTCTCGAAAGCGAATCCGCACGCGGAGTTCAGGCGCCTTTCACGCTGGAAGGCAAGACCGCCATCGTCACCGGGGCCGGACGGGGCATCGGCAAGGCCATCGCCAAGCGGCTGGCCGCGGCAGGCGCGTGCGTGTTGGTGAACGACCTGGATGAAAAGATGTTGCGCGATTCGCGAGCCGATTACCCCGACCCGGACCGCGTGCACTACGTCCAAGGCGACCTTACCGATCCCTCCATTCCTCAGCGAGTTATCGACGCCGCGCTGGATGCATTCGGATCCATTGACATCGTGGTGAATAACGCCGGTTATAGCTGGGACAATGTGATCCAGAAGACGACGGACGAACAGTTTCAGGCCATGCTGGAGATTCACCTCGTGACCCCGTTCCGCTTGCTCCGCGCGGCTTCGACGTATATCCGGGAGTCGGCGAAAACAGAGATGGCGGCCGGTCAACGGGTGATGCGGAAAGTGGTGAATATCACCTCCATCGCCGGCACCGACGGCAACCCCGGACAGGCCGGCTATTCGTCGGGAAAGGCGGGGGTTATCGGCTTGACCAAGACCCTGGCAAAAGAATGGGGCCGTTATAACGTCAACGTCAACGCGGTGGGCTTCGGACTGATTGAGACGCGGTTGGTTCAGCCCCTGACCGCCGAAGGCGCGAGCATGGAAATGCACGGGCGGCAGATTCGCCTAGGGGTCCAGCCGAGCATGCTGGAGTCCGTGAAGAACGCATGCCCGCTCGGCCGCCTGGGCACGCCCGAGGAGGCCGCCGGCGCGGTGTTGTTCTTCTGCTCGCCGCTTTCAGATTACGTAACCGGGGAAGTGCTCATCTGCGGCGGAGGATTTCACTTTTAGGAGTCCGCGCTGAGCGCGAATTCCTCAGTTGCTTCTTCCCACTCGAGCCCGTATTCGAAGTCGGGGGGCAGATATTCCCGGTCAACTAGGACGTGGAGCTCCAGCCAGTGAACGAGGCTGCATTCGGCGCTGGAGTCATACGAGGTCACGGTTGGTTTTTCCTGGGCCTGCGGAAGGGAAGCCGGGACCGCTTCCATGACGTTCAACATAGTTCACCTCCGGGCGGGTTCGTAGCGGGGCCGCCATCCTGTGACAGCCAGCAGATCACCTCTGGATTCGCCAATGCGGTGATGCCCGTCACGGTTCTCAGCCCGACGCCTTCAGCTCGGCCCCGCACATCCGCGCGACAACCCGGCGCCCACCGCGGAAGGGCGCCTGATGTATCCGCCATCACTGCCAAAAAGAGTGCGAAAGTGCTGTTCTGTGTTTCTCGGAGAAACATCCCGCCCGAGAAAACTCCCTCCGGAGGCAACTATGCAGTGCTCCCCTGCTTTTAATTCATTGCGCCCTCCTGAAGCAGAAGACATGGTTCGGCTGATCTGGCTTGAATCCCGCCAGGAGACCGGGCCCGAAAACTGGCGAGACCTCTGGTTTGTCGAACCTGATGACAAAGAAACCTTGGACGGCTATTTGTTCAGCGACGACGTTGAACGCTGAGCCGGCAACGCAATTCCGACTTGCTTTTACGGGTTTTCCAATTTGCTTTCACGACGTTCCTTCAGTCCCTGCGCGGTTTCCGGCCTCGCACAAAGTCATGTATTCCTGAAGCAAGGCGGGACTTGTGTCCATCCGCGTCGCGTGTCACCAGGGCCAAAGATTCGAAGATTATGGCTCCGGCAATTCCTGCGCTCTTCAATACCCTGGATTGACCCCCAACGGGCATGAAAGCCCCAAGGGTTATTTTTCGTTGGCAATTCTTACTGAGGGATTACCTTCGCAGCCTTGGGCGCCTGGGCGCTCTTCAGCAGGTAGCTGATCAGATCGTCAAGCTGCTTCCGGCTCAGCGTTGCGCCGGAGTCCTGCGGCATATAGGGCTGTTTGCTCACCGTCAGACTCCGGATCGTATCTTTTGGGACACTGACAAACGCCCCATCTTCGATCTGGATGACCACGGTGAAGTTATCCTGCGCGCGCACCAGGCCCGCGACTGTCTTGCCGCTGTCTGTTTCCACCGTGACCTTGTGGCCCGCATCGCCGGGGCTGACCGCGGGGTGAACAATCGCCGACTCAATCGAAGCGACCGTGCGGCCGCGCGCATAATCGCTGAGGTCGCCGGCCATGAATCCACCGCGCCCGCCAACCATGTGGCATCGCGAGCACGATCCTTTCTCGAAGAAGATCGCCTCGCCCGCCTGTGGATCGCCGGGCAACGCCGCGCGCCCGGTATTTGTCATGCCCTGGAGTACACGCAGAGAGGCGACAAGCGCATCGACCTGCTTGTCTCCAAGGCTGCCGAACGGAGGCATTCCGGCCGACGGAATGCCGTCGCTGACAATGCTCCGCAGTCGCGCGTCCGACATGGCCACCACATCTTGCCTGGTGGCGATGTCGGGCGCGTGCTCACCGCCCCGCCCGTCGCTGCCGTGGCAGGAAGCGCAGTTCTGGCTGAAGAGAACCCGGCCATTCGGTCCGGATTGGCTCGTCTCCTGGGCTCTCGCCCCCGGCGCCTCCAGGCAGAGGATGAAGCAAAGTTGCAACCCTATAACTATACGGCTTAGAGGCAAGAGCGCGGCGCTTCGAGGCTCCCGTTGCATCCATCGGTCAGAGCGCGCGCCCAGGCGCGGCAGGCTGCAGCATGATCCCGGCATCCTCATATCTTGCGCACCAACCCTTTCTCCGTGGCGTCGGTGTTGCGCACCAGTAATAACACCATCGCCAGGCCAACCAGCGGAATGATCCCCGCCAGGATCATCAACGGATCGAAGCGATGCGTGCCCATCGCAGCCCGCGCGTCGGAGACCCGTCCTGCCAGCTCGAAAACCACGACGGTGCAGATCGCCGCGCCGCTGCCGCTCAGCCCGCTCACCGAGGCCACCGATTCCGAATAGAACAGATCCGTGGGAAGAACATTCACAATGGTCGTGTAGAGCCCGTAGGAAAAGCACGCCACCGCAAAGAGCGCCGTCAGAACCCCTAAATTTGCAGTGAAAATCGTAGGAATCAGCAGCGCGATCCCGGCGGCGCCGATGGCCACAATCGTCTTGCGCGCCGCGCCGACCGCGAAGCCCATCCGGATCAGCCCGCCGGACGCCCAACCGCCCAGCAGATTGCCCAGATCGGTGGCAACGAACGGAATCCAGATGAAGTACACACCGGTCTTCAGCGAAATGCCTTTAGCGACCAGATAGATGGGAAACCAGTCGGCAACAAAGAAAAACACGGGATCAGAGAGGGCGCGCACCAGGATCGTGCCCCAGGTTTGCGGCAGGCGCAGCAACTGCCGCCAATTCATCCCGGCGCGCCCCGCCGTGCT
The DNA here is from genome assembly GCA_030040395.1 of Acidobacteriaceae bacterium. Taxonomy (GTDB): domain Bacteria; phylum Acidobacteriota; class Terriglobia; order Terriglobales; family Acidobacteriaceae; genus Telmatobacter. The sequence continues at coordinate 5,345 of JASHTU010000049.1, read as the reverse complement.
TTCCTCGCCCGTCTCGGCCAGGATCATCCGCAACTCGTCGCCGCCGATGCGGGGATGATCCTGCGGAAGAAAGTAAACGCGCCGCCACAAGATCAGCCAAAACAGGCCCAGAATGCCGGGGACAACAAACGCCGGCCCCAGGCCCCAGTGAAAATAGATAGGCAGAACCAGAATAGGTGCGATGGCCGCGCCGATGGATGAGCCGCTGTCAAAAAACGCCGTAGCCAGCGCGCGCTCCTGCCGGGGAAACCACTCGGACACCGCCTTGGTGGCGCCGGGCCAGTTGGCCGATTCTGCCGCGCCTAGCAGGAAGCGAATGCCCATGAAGCTGTACAGCCCGCGCGCCACCGGCGTCAAGATGGAGACAATCGAGTACCCCAGGACGGTCAGGCTCAAACCGCGCTTGGTTCCCAAACGGTCCATCATTCGTCCGAACAGCGCCTGGCCGATGGCGTATGCGATCCGGAACGCCACAATGATGTTGGCGTAGTCAGTGTTGTTCCACCGGTAGCGAACTTTCAGAAACGGCGCCAGCAGCGAAAGCGTCTGCCGATCGGTGTAGTTGATGACCGTGGACGCGAAGAGAACGGCGGCGATCCACCAGCGCAGCGCGGGAACGCGGCCGCGGTGGCTCCGTGGCGCCGGCCAGACGGCTGCCGGCGCGTCTCCCTGCGCTCCGCTATTGGTCACGTCCACCCTGATCTGTGCCGGCCGCTGGTTCCAGCAGCGCGCTCAGTGTCTCCGCATGCAGCAGGGCTGCAGAGTCCTTGTCCAAATAGACCGTCGCATGGGCGTGGGTGCGCAAAATCGAAGCCGGCGCCAGCGGGCCGATCGGGCCTTCAAGGCACTTCCGGATCGCTTCCGCCTTGCGCGGTCCCGGAACCACGGCGAGAATTTCCCCGGCCTTCAGCACCTGCCGGACCGACATGGAAATCGCCTGTTTCGGCACCGATTCCAGGTTCTCGAACCAACCTTCCGCGATTTGTTGCTGGCGGCAGGTTTCATCCAATTCAACCACGATGTAGGGCTCCTCGGTCGTGAAATCCGCCGGTGGATCGTTGAAAGCCAGGTGCCCATTTTCGCCGATGCCCACAAAAGACACATCGATCGGGGCTTCCCAGATGGCCGCATTCGCGGCCTCGATGATTGCGGCCGGTTTCGCGTCTCCGCGTAAAAGGTGAGTTTCCACGATGCCCGTCCTGGAAATCAGCCGATCCTCCAGAAATTTGCAAAAACTTGCCGGGTGCGTCGAGGGCAAGCCGATGTATTCGTCCAGATGAAACAGCTCCACTCGCGTCCAATCGATACCCGGCATCGCGATCAGCGCTTCCAAGAACTCGATCTGGGAAGCGGCGCTGGCGGCGACAATGCGCGCCCTTCCGCGTTCTCCAATGCTGCGGTGAATGGCCGCAGACGCCTGCTCGGCCGCGGCTTGCGCCAGTAATGCCCGGTCCTCGTAAAGTCGCACCCGCATAAACCACTCCCTTTCAGTAATGTTTCGCTCCGTCCGTAAACGCTGCTCCTCCCGGGAGCCAGCATGGTCTCAGGGAAGCGCAAAAGAAAACAGGTCGCTTCCCGATGCAATGGCGACGTATTGCCTGCCGTCAACAGCGTAACTCATGGGTGAAGCATGGAATGACTGCCCGGTGTTGAAGTGCCACAGAGATTTGCCGCTCTTTCCGTCCACGGCTTCGAAGAACCCGACGTCGTCGGCGAAGAAAACCAGCCCGGCAGCCGTGCTCATCACGCCGCCCCACGACTGGCCGTCGCCCGCCTGCGGGTAGTTCCAAACGATTTTGCCGGTCTTTTGGTCGAAAGCCACCAGGAGCTTTCGGCTCTGTCCGTGAGGCTCCTGACGGCTGCCCGTCGCATAGAAAGTCTTGCCCTCGGCAAACTTTTCCGGCATGACGATATTGACCGTGCATTCGTCCAGCTCCATGAAGTAGAAAAGCCCGGTGCTTTCGTTCCAGGAGGGAGAAAACCAGTTCGTTGCCCCAGCGTCTCCCGGACAGGTGAGCGTGCCGGACGCCGAAGGCTGCACGTTGGTGAAGATCGGACGCCCTTGTGCGTCGATCCCCGTGGCCCAGTTCAAGCGCTGGGCAAAACGCCTCGCCGAGAGAAAGCGGCCATTGGAGCGATCGAGGACATAAATGAACCCGTTCCGGTTCGCCTCGATCAGCAACTTGTGTGGTTGCCCCTGGTAATCGCCGTCGATCAGCACGGGCGTCTCCTCGCCGTCGAAGTCGTAGACGTCGTGTGGAGTGAATTGGAAATACCACTTCAGCCTTCCGGTGTCCGCATCGAGCGCCAGCAGGCTCGCCGTGTAAAGATCGTCGCCGGGCCGCACGCTGCGGTCGTAATCGGGCCCGGCGTTGCCCGTGCCCCAGTAGAGTGTATTCAGTTCCGGATCGTAAGTCCCCGGCATCCAAGCCGTTCCACCGCCGTGCAGATACGACTCTCCTGGCCAACTGGACGAGCCGGGTTCGCCGGGACCTGGAATCGTCCACCGCCTCCACACGAGCGCGCCGGTCTCAGCGTCAAACGCCGCGATGAAGCCGCGCACGCCGTCGTCGCCTCCCGAAGTGCCCACCAGCACCTTGCCGTGCACCACCAGGGGCGCGCTAGTGCCGCCGTAATTCTTATTCCATGCGGCATAGGCGACATCCCAGATCAGGTGCCCCGAGCGCGCGTCGAGGCACAGCAGATGCGCGTTGTCGGTTTCCATGTACAACCGATTGCCCCATAACGCGACGCCGCGGCTGATGTGGCCCGAAGCGTCGTCGACGAGCCCCGGCGAGACCGGCCGCGAATAATGCCACAGCACTTCCCCGCTTGTGGCGTCGAGCGCGTATGCGTCGTTCGACGCCGTTACGTACATCACGCCGTTTACCACCACCGGCGTCACTTCCAGGGTTCCCGCGGTGTCACTGTGAAAGACCCACTGCGCGCGCAGATTGGCCACATTGGTGGGTGTGATCTGCGTCAGACTGCTAAAGCGCCTGCCGGTGTAATCGCCGTTGTAGCTCGGCCAGTTTGCGCCGATGCCGCGAGCGTCGAGCTCGGCCTGCGTTACATTCAGGGGCAGGGACGCGGTTTGCGCGCTGCCGGCGGCAGCCATCAGCAGCGCAGCCAGGACAACAGACGGGACAACCGTGGTTTTCCCGCCCTGGGCGCGAACGGGCCCCCTCACGAGGCGCCACTCTCGCCGGACACTATCACTTCACCCAGCGCGCCACGATCCACGTTTTTGCGGTCGACGAGGTGCAGCGAAACCCGCACCACGCCCGATCCCGGAACGAAGATGAGCTGCACCCAGGAGTTGGGTATCTCCTCGGCGGGCCAGCCATCGAACGTCGTCGCACGCACCGTGCACGGCGGCGACGGCGCCGCCGCTGCGCTGCTCTGTGCCTTCGCCGCCGTACTCGCGAATCCCACCGTCAGCGCCAGCGCGGCGCATTTCCGCATCTTCATCCCATCCCTCGTTCTTTGATGCCCGCAGAAACCGGCGAATTACGCCTTTCGCTGTTTGGCTGCAAGGAGCAACTGCCGCAGCCGCCGCCCGACGATGATTTCCTCGCCCGGCTGCAGCGTCATCGAGACAATCTGCAGTTGATCGGGACCAGCTTGTTTATCGTTTCTCTCGCCCGGACGCTTCACCCGGTCCAGGACTCCGCTCGGATTGTCGTCTGTCACTACTGCGATGCTCGGCGCGCCACTGAGCAAATCGCGCGCGCAGTCCTCGGTCGTATAGTTCCATGCTTGTTGATCCCAGGTCACCGTCAGCGTCGGAAAGCAGTTGCTGCCGGAAGGCGTCTCGATGGATGTACTGACTCCGGGAACGGTGTCGACCAGTTTTGCGATCCGCTCCACGCGCCCGTTCCACTCCTTGCTCAGCGCGTCATAGTCCATTTGATACCAGGCCTCCACCGCGGCCAGGCAGCCCATAATTTCTTCCTTGCCTACCTTCATGGGACGGCAGACCGCGCCCTCCCAGGGGCTGGTGTTATATAGCGCGGCTTCGATCAGATCCTTGCGTCCCAGCAAAACGCCGCTGGATTGCGGGCCGCACAGCCCTTTGCCGCCGCTCACCGTAAACAGATCGCACCCCATCTCCGCGAGTTTCCGCAGTTTGTCGATGGGCGGCACGCCGTCAGCCGCGTCCATGAAAAGCGGCACTCCCGCGTGCTTGGCGATCGCGAGTTCCTTCCCCAGGGTCTCGAATTCCTTTTCCCTGCTATCCGTATCCGACGTGGTGTAAATCATCGCCGTGTTGCTGTTGATCGCGTTAGCCAGTTGCTCGTAAGTGTCCACCGGGACCAATTTGCCGCCCGCCAGGCGGATAGCGCTGTCAAACGCACTCCGCCCGCCCATCATCACCACTTCGCTCTTCATGCCCGTCGTGTCTGGCAACTGCCAAACCCGCTCCGGATCGCTGCCTGCAATGCACGCCGCGGTTCCCGAGGCCATGGACCCGGCAGCGCCAGAGGTGATCATGCCTGACTCGGCGCCCGTCAGCTCGGCCAGTCGCCGGCCTACCGCATGTTGCAAATCGAAGATGTTGACGAAATGTTTAGCGGCTGCTTCTTGCGCCGCCCTTACTTGCGGCAACTCCAGCGTGGCGCTCACATAGGTCCAGGTGCCGCGGCCGTTGATCAACGTCTTCACGCCCAGCCGGGTGTAAATGTTGTCGGTGGAAAGCTTCGCCGTCTGCGCCCAGCCGGTCCCCAGCATGTCCTGCAATTCAACCTGCGCCAACAGCGGCAATGCGCTGAGCCATTTTACAAATGATCTGCGTTGCATCCTGAATCCAGCCTTTACTCCGGTCCCTTCCGTTGCGGCGGATGAGCGTTGCGAACAGCAATGAACGAGATCTGCTCGGCGGCCTCCACACTGAAATCATCGTTCTGCTGCACCGTCGTCCTTGTCGGAGGCATATCGCCGAAGAACGTTTTATAGAGACTGTTCATGGTGGCGAAATCCTGCGCATTGCGCAGGTAGACGGTGGAAAAAACCACGTCGGAGAAGGTCATGTCCGCTTCCTGAAGCCCGTCCAGCAGATTGCGAAAGGACTGGCGCAACTGCAGGTCAAAGTCCTGCGTGACCATGCCCTGTCCAGGAATGAATCCGTCTTTGGCGGAGAGATATAAAGTGTCGCCGTACAGAATGCCGGGGCTGGCCGTCGCGCTGGGCTGCATGTTGCGCGGACGAACGGCTTTCCTTTTAGCCAGGTCCGCACCCGCGATGGCGCTGAACACGACGTGGCTGTCCTTCGGTAGACCCGCTACCTGAATCGTGCCTCGGCCCGGCGTGTTTCCGAATTCGAAGAAAGTTCTATACACCTTGCC
>JASHTU010000484.1 GCA_030040395.1 Acidobacteriaceae bacterium | reverse complement strand
ATCTGAGAAAAAATGGCTCCCGTCGCTGCCCGCTCGTATATGTCGATACACCCTGGGACCCTGAAACTGAACTTCGTTTGAAAAACGCGCCATCAGCCCGAGGGGAGGGTGGCGCGTTTTTCTCTGCCCGGGCCGGGCAGAATTCGTGGCGCGCCAGCAGCGGCGCAGGCTTCTTTGGAAGGTCACCTCTGAGAGATCGAGGCCCCCCGTTGCTGATCGATCCCAGCCCGCATACGCGCCTTCATTGCTTTTTGAAGATCAGGACGGACCACTCAGGCAGGCGGATGTAAAAGCAACCATCGTTTTGAACAACGAGATTTGCCAGATAATTTCCGGAATTATCCCAGCCCCCGTATTGCGGTGATTGCGAATTGAAAATCTCTTCCCAGCAATCGCCCACGCCGCCAATGTTGACCCCGTAGGTTGGGTCATCCCACTGGTTATCACTGAGATTGACAACGGTGAGAATCACGTTCCCCTCGAGATTCCACCTCAGAAAGCCGAGCACATTGTTTGTCGTATCCACATGCGGGATCGAGGGGCCCTCATCGGAGCGCAGGGCGGAATTGTTCCAGCGCACGTTGTTGGCGTCGGCAACCAGGTTGCGCATTCCCCAGCCCGTGGAGTCACCGGCAATCGACCAGTCGAAGCGATGGTCGCCGTAAGGGTCGAGCGACGGATTCCAGTAGCCGTAGTGATGCACTTCGGTTCCCATGAACATCATGGGAGTTCCCGGGACGGCGACGTTCAGCGCCCAGCCCATCCTGGCCTGGGCCAGCGCATACCAGTTTTCCCGGCCCACGACAGCCCCGCCGATCAGCTCGACGAAGTAGCGGTTCTCGCGCAGATCGGGCGCAGCCTGCTTGTCCCAATGCCATACGCGGTTGCCGTCGTCGTACTCCCATTGGTTATAGATCTGATCGTGCGAGCCAAGCGGATAGCGGATCGCGCTCCAGGCATTCGGATAGCCGCTGCGATCGATTAGGGAGCGAATCTGGTTCATGTCGCGATTTTGGATGGCGCGCGCAAAGGCGAAAGGGCTGTTCATATCCCACATGGCGCGGAACCCGATCTGGCCGAAGATGTACTGCGGATTGTTGTCTTCGGCGTAGATGAATTTATCGGGATAGCGGGAGATAAGCGCGCTTACGATCGCAAGCAGTCCACCGGAGCTGAAGTTCACTGCAGAGTCGAAGCGCAATCCATCCACGTGGTACTCGTCGAACCACATCTCAGCGTTCTCGATGAAGAAGCGCTGCACATCGGGCGAATCGTGGTCCGGACGCCGGCCGAAGCCGGTGTCGACATTGCTGAAATAAATGCCGCCGCCGCTGGTCGCGTCGCTTACGTCGGTGCGGTGGTTGGTGTTGCCGTCAAACTGCCATACATTGTCGGTCGAATCCATGTGGTTGTACACCACGTCGAAGAACACCGCCAGGCCGCGGGCATGGCAGGCGTCCACCAGCGAACGGAGCTGATCGGGCGTGCCGTAGAGGCATTCCGGAGCATAGTAATTGCTGGGGTTGTAGGCCTCGCCCTCGCTGCCGCGATACTCGCCGTTAGGCAGAAACTGCACCGCGTTGAAGTTCATGGAGCGAATGTAGTCGAGCTTCGTGGCCACGTCCGCGAAGGTTGAGGTCGAGCCGTTCGCGTCAGTCGCCACAGGCAAGCCGTCATTCTTGCCGGCAAAAGAGCCCACATGGGTCTGATAAAGGATGAAGTCCTGAAACTGGGGCGTTTGGAAGGGCTGCTGAAAGGTGAAGGTGGAGGGATCGACGATGAGGGCGGGCACTTTGGGATCGGAGGATGTGACTTGCCGCGCGCAGGGATGGGCGCGCTGAAGAGGAAGGCCGCCGGGATCGAACTGATCGCCGCCGCGATTCTGCACCGCCAGTTGATAAAGATGTCCGGCGACGGCGCCGGAAACCTCAGCGGACCAATAGGCGGAGTTAGCCTGGTCGGGTTGGAGCGCGAAAGTTGTTTGAGCAGTGGAGCTGTCAGGTTGGAGCATGAGGGTCACGCTCGAGGCGTACGGCGCCCAGACGCGGAAGGCAGTCGAGGCCTTATCGGCGGAGAGTGTGGCGCCCAGAGCGGTGGTTGCGCTGGGCGATGACTTCAGAGTGTACATGGGTGACTCCTTGAACCTATGAAGACGGTCCGCTTCCAGTTCACGCGGGGCGAGACAGAAGTCTCTTTCCTGGGCCGGGTGGGGTGGACAAGGGTGACCTGGCGGGGCGCGTCAGCAGCTATTTCGGGTACCCCGCTCCCTTTTTGGGGTTAACCGGTCTTTTTGCAAAGACTTGACTTTGATTCCAGGATGTAAGCTTATGAAAACACTGACGTTACCTCGCAAAATCCTGCTTTCAAGGGAGTTACCGCGCCATCTTAGGGATTTACGGCATTCCCGAGCCGCTTACCACCTGATTGAGGATGAGTGTAGCAAATGCCGTGATAATTTCCTGCAAATTGGGGTCGCAGTGGAAACACTTTGCGATGAAGGAGATGGAATGAACTGGAGCGGGCCAGGGGTTTGAAAATGAGTGGAACAGGGATCAGAAATGAGCCACCGGCCCATTCTGGAGCGAGCAGTCACCGGTTCGACTTTTGCTTTCAGAGAGGGCGGGAGCGTTCGCTGACTGGTAACCGGAAGGCGCCGATGGGGAATGGAACTGGGCTGCTTTGGTGTGAAAAGCAGCGCTTTGCAAGGATAGGGATGGCGAGGCAGCGGATTGGGAATTCCGACGCTCCTGACCAGAGACGATGGGCGGCGCGATGGGTGAATGAGACGATTGCGGCTGCTGGTCGCGGCCGGATTTGTCGCCGCGCCGAGCGGTGCTGAGATATGCACGTTCATCCCCACGTTCATCCCCACGTTCATCCCATGGTCAGGGCGCGGGAACGAAGAGCAGCGAAGTCGGCGCCGCAACCTCGACAACCTGCTTGGTGGGAGCGATCTTGCCGTTACTGGCAACCGTAAACACGGCGATACTGTTCGAGTCTAAATTCCCCGCCAGTAGATTCTTCCCGCTCGGATCGAGGGCAAAGTATCGCAGAAGCTTTCCGCCCGACAGCGCAATCTGCTGCTCCTTCAGCAATCCGGTTTTCCCGTCGATT
>JASHTU010000483.1 GCA_030040395.1 Acidobacteriaceae bacterium | reverse complement strand
CCAAGGCGAAGCCATTATGCAATTGACCGGAGCCAAAGTCTCGCTGCACTGAAGCGCAAAAAAACGCGGCGCGTGAGGCTGCGCCGTCCGCCACAGCCTCGCCCGCTTACCAATCGCCGTGCAGAATTGATTGGCCCGGCGCCGAGCCTATTGGTTCACGCCGCTGGCCAGGAATCCTCCATCCACCGCCAGAATCTGGCCGGTGATGAACGACGAACTGTCGGAAGCGAGAAAAATCGCCGCGCCCACCAATTCTTCGGTCTTGCCGAAGCGTCCCATCGGCGTGCGCATCAGCAACTCCTGCCCGCGCGCCGTGCTGTCGAGCAGCTTGGCGTTCAGTTCGGTGCGGAAAACTCCGGGCGCGATGGCGTTCACGGTCACGCCCAGCTTCGACCACTCCACTGCCAGCGAACGCGTCAGCGACGCCACGCCGGCCTTGCTCGCCGCATAGGCCGCCACTTCGCTCAGAGACACGAAGCTATTGAGCGACGCGATATTGACGATGCGTCCGTAGCCCCGCTCCAGCATGGGTTTGCCGAAGACTTGGCAGGCGCGCAGCGTGCCCGTCAGATTGGTGTTCAGAATGTTGTTCCACTCTTCTTCTGGAAAATCGAGCGTAGGCGCGCGCTTGATAATCCCGGCGCAGTTCACCAGAATATCCACTTTGCCAAAGCTGTCGAGGGTCGCGGTAAGTAGCCTTTCGAGCGATGCCCGTTCGCAAACGTCCGAGGTTAGGCGTAATGTCCGCCGCCCGCGCGATTCGATAGCGGCGGCGGTTTCCTCCACCTGCTGCCGGCGGCGCGCCGTCGCAATCACGTCCGCGCCGGCCTCAGCCAACCCGAGGCTGAGGGCGCGGCCGATGCCCGATGAGCCTCCGGTCACCACCGCGATTTTTCCTTCCAGGCTGAAAAGATCGGCGTTCATGCCTTCTCCGTAGCAAGCAATTCCGGGGTGCGCCGCTCGGTCGCAGCGCCGCCGGTCGTCCCCAAATATACCGGGGCAATATGACGGAGATACAGGTTCTCCGTCACGTTCTTCGCAATCACCGCCTCGTTCGCTTCCAGCAGATCCAGGTAGCGGCGTCCCATCTTGGCCGCAACCTTGAAGCCGACATGCAGCAGCTGGCGCAGGCTGGGGTTGTACGCAGCCGCTCCTTCCACGTGGCGCAGCGCCGACGTGTACTGCTCCGAAGACCACCCCCGCATCTCCGCCGCCGAAGGCAGCTTCGCCGGATCGATGTCAATCACCGCGGCGTACGGGGCGCACAACTCCTCGCGGTGCGCCAGCGCCTCGATATACACCTCCTTGGCCAGCGCCAGCCCATCGCCGCCCGCCTCGGCCAGCCCAATCAGCTCTTCGAGCCACGTGGTTCCGGCGGTCTTCAGATGCACTCCGGCGTTGAAGCGCCTTATCGTCGCGTGAATCGCAGGATAGATCGAGAACTTGTCGCTGCCGGAGTGGATGCTCAGCTTGAGATTCCCAGGCAGTCCATATCGCCGGACCACGTGCGCAATGGCCGCCACATCCAGCGCCATCTCGCGCTCGAACTGCCCGCTGTCGCCCACGTAATCCACACCCTTGTTGAAACGCCCGCTGAATTTCGGGGCGATGGTCTGTACAGGTATGCCTTCATCGGCAATCGCCGCCAGAATGATCAACAGTTCCGCGGGGCTTTGCGCGCGATCGGTCTCGTCCATCGAAACCTCAGAGATGAAAGCGCCCGCGCCCTTCGCCTTCTCGATAACCCGATACACCACGCCGGCCTTTTTCACCGCGGCCAGAAACTTTTGCGCCGTTTCCCGCAACACTTCGCTGGTGATCTCAACGGCGCCATTGGCGCCCGGCAATTCGATCGTTCCCTGGAGTTCCCCGTGCCGCTTCACAAAACTGTCGATGTCCTCAACCGGCGCGGCCTGCCCGATAAAGTCGGCCACATCGAGGGTGAAGAAATCGCACGCGTCAATGAAGCGGCCGACGGTCTGCGCGGTAATGTGGTCCGCATCGCAGTAGTACGGCGCGGTCCAGCCCAGCGCCTTCACGGCCGCATCCGCAGCCCGCCGCACAGAAGCCGGCTCCGAGCCGATGATCATGTGCTCGCGGTTCGATTTATTCCACACCGGTTCAATTTCGACGCCGTTTTCCCGGGCTTCTATGCATGCCTGCAACTGGGCTTTGGCCTGCCGCCCAAACCGGTCTCCCACGCCAACAGAATATTTGCCGAGCTTTCGGCCCCGATCCATGATCCTTCCTCCTTAAAGGCGGCTGCGATGCGCCCACAATCCCAATCCCGGATTGGCGACAAAAAACAAATCCTCTCCATCCACATGGTTGCATCCATGCCTGAGCTCCGCAGGATTGTAGCGGCGGAGCATCGCTTCCAGATCGCCGTATTGGTACCCTACGCTCTCGACCTCCTTGCGGCTTAGATGCGCTGGGCACCAGGTAATGGTGAAGCGCCCCTCCGAGGAAGCATGGATGAGATGCGCCGCGGCGCCCAAATCACCGGCCAAATCGGCATTCGCATTTACCGCTTCGAGCGTGGCCGGCGTACCCCGATACCCGTACTTGCGGATCAGCGCATCAATGCCTTTGTCTTCGCCAAACTCGCGCACGCCGGGCGCCAGGATAATCAGTTCCGCGCCGTCCGCCAGCGCCATGCGCGTGCGATAGACCGCCTTGTTGCCGATCCAGGTAGAGTGAAACTCGTTAGGATCGAGATACACCACGGCTTTGCGGATGGGCTCGTCCACGATCTCGAAGTTGACCTTGAGGCTCAGGTCGGCGGCGCGGAAAAAGCATTCGACATCGTCGCCGATGAACAGCCCGCGCACCGCCAGGCCGCCGTCGGCTTTGCGGCCCACCACCGTCAGCACATAAACGATCGGCAAGTGGCGCAAAAAGCGATCGGCGGCGCAGTTGAGCACCGTGCGCACGGGAGTCTCCGCGCGGCCCATGATGCGCTCCATGCCGTACACCGCGCCCAGATAATGGCTGCGGTTGATGCTTTCACGCCCGCCCGTGCCGATCAAAATGTTTTTGGTGTAACTGGCCATGCCGATCACTTCGTGCGGCACAACCTGCCCGATGGAAAGAATGAGATCGAAACCGCCGCGTGAAATCAGCTTATTTACCTGCGCCGGCCAGGTATAGTTCAGTTGGCCTTCCGATTGTTCGCGAATGAATTCCGCCGGCAGTTCGCCCAACGTCTCGACGTCGGCGCGCCAGTTATGCACCCGAAACAGCTCTAGCGGCACGCCGCAGAACATGTGCGCAAGCTGATCGGGCCGCATGGGCGTGTGCGTGCCGATGGCCGGCAGCACGGCCTTCAGCCGGTCGCCGTAATACTCCCACGCGTAGCGGGTCAGCACGCCGGCGCGGGAGTGTTCGCGGCTCTGATCGGGCGGCACAGCAAGTACGCTGCTCCGCTGGCCCAGCTTGGCAAGACTCTCCGCAAGCAGATCTTTCAACTGCTCCGCGGAGAAATCGGTATCCACGCTTCCGTGTGCGCAATAGAGACTCATGCCGCCATCTCCGCTTTTCTAAGTCCAGGAGCAAGTAAGGTGACCAGCAGCCAGGCGACGAGATAGGCGCTGGCGGCCGTGAAGAACAGCGGCGCATAGGTGTGCATGTATTGGAGAACGTAACCCGCCGCGCCGGCGATGAGCGCTCCGCCGATGGCGCCGGCGGTGCCGCCGATGCCTGTCACCGACGCCACTTCAGTGCGCGGAAACATATCCGAAACCGTGGTGAACAGATTCGCGGACCATCCCTGGTGCGCAGCGGTGGCCAGGCTCAATAGGCCGATCGAGGCCCACTCGTTGTTTACGTATGCGGCCAAGAAAATGGGAACCACCGCGCAGGCGCACACCAGCATGGCGGCCATGCGCGCGCGCGTCACCGGCATGCCCATCTTGCGAAACGGCGCCGGCAGCCAGCCGCCAAAGATACTGCCCACCGTAGCCGCCGTGTAGACGATGACGAGGGGCAGCCCCAGAGTGGAGAGCGTGAGGTGAAACTTGGTGGTGAAGTACGATGGCAGCCAGAAAAGATAGAACCACCAGACCGGATCGGTAAGAAACTTCCCGAAGAAGAAAGCCCAGGTTTGCCGGTAACCAAAGAGTTTGATCCACGACGTGCCCGGTTTGGGCGGCTCGCTCAGTCCTTCATTGATGTAGGTGAGCTCCGTGCCGCCGATCTTCTCGTGCTCAGCGGGTTTTTGATAGTTGAAGAACCACCACACGATCCAGGCGGCGCTGAAAATGCCGGTGATCAGAAACGCCGCGTGCCAGCCGTAGTGGAGCGCCACCCAGGGCACGGCGAGGGGCGCGAGAATGGCCCCCACGTTGGTTCCCGAATTGAAGATGCCGGTGGCCAGCGACCGTTCCTTTTGCGGAAACCACTCGGCGACAGTCTTGATGGCGACGGGGAAGTTGCCGGACTCGCCGAAGCCCAGGCAAAAGCGCGCCACGCCGAACTCCATCACCGTGTTGGCCAAGGCGTGGCCCATGGCCGAGAGGCTCCAGACGCCCATCACCACCATGTAGCCGATGCGCGTGCCCACCTTGTCAATGAATCGCCCCATCACCAGCATGCCCACCGCATACGCGATCTGGAAAGCAGCCACCACGGAGGCGTAGCCCACCTCCGTCATGCCGATGCTGTGCTGAATGGTGGGCTTGAGCAGGCCGATCACCTGCCGGTCCATGTAGTTGAGCGTCGTGGCGGCGAACAACAGCGCGCAAATGGTCCAGCGTACATGGCCGATCCGCTCGCTCAGCGAAGCTTCCGCTTCGATCCCGGAATCCGCGGCGGTCTTTGCGTCCATTCATTCTCCTTTTTCGCGCCGTTCGTCAGGGTTCGCGCTCCGATTCGTCCTGCGCATCGGGGGCCAAAGCCGCCCCAATCAAGCCGCGGCCGCAATCATCCGCTACAATCTGTACGCCTTCTTCGCCAGGCCGTACGCCAGATCGCGGGCCAGTTCGGCGGCTTCATCTTCGTCCAGCCGGTGCTCGGCCACCAGCCTCGCCAGGAACGCGCAGTCAACGCGGCGGGCCACATCGTGCCTCGCGGGAATCGACAGGAACGCCCGCGTGTCGTCGTTGAACCCCACCGTGTTGTAGAACCCCGCGGTCTCCGTCACCAGCTCGCGGAACCGCATCATGCCTTCAGGACTGTCATGAAACCACCATGGAGGGCCCAGGCGCAAGCATGGATAGTGGCCGGCCAGCGGCGCCAGCTCCCGGCTCAACGTCGACTCGTCCAGCATAAAGAGAATGATGGTGAGCTTGGTTTCGTTGCCGAAACGATCGAGCAGCGGCCGCAGCGCGTCGACATAGTTGATCGCCCGCGGAATATCGGCGCCCATGTCACGCCCGTAGCGCTCATAGATCTTGCGGTTGTGGTTGCGCACGCTGCCCGGGTGGATCTGCATCACCAGCCCGTCTTCCACACTCATCCGCGCCATCTCCGTCAACATTTGCGCCCGAAACAATTCCTGCTCCGGCGCACTGGCGTTTCCCGCGACAACCTTCCCGAACAGCTTGGCCGCCTCCGCCTCAGGCAGGTCCGCGGTCTGCGCCGAAGGGTGCCCGTGGTCGGTGGCCGTGCAGCCCAGCGCGCGGAAATGGGCTCGCGCCTTGCCCAGCGCATTCAAATAGCCGCGCCAGGTCGCGGTGTCTTCGCCGTTCTGTTCCCCGAGCTTGGCAACCCGTTCCGCGAATCCCGCAAACTCAGGATCCACGACCGGATCGGGGCGAAATGTCGGAACGATCCGCGCCTTCCAGCCCGACTCCCGGATCAACTTATGATCGGCGAGCGCGTCGAGTGGCGAGTCGGTGGTCGCCAGCACTTCCAGATTGAAGTGCTCGTAAAGAGCGCGCGGCAAATACTCCGGCTGCCGCAGCTTCTCTGATATCGTGTCGAAATATGCGTCGGCCGTCTTCTCCGACAGCCGCTCCTCGAGCCGGAAAAGCTCCTGAAATGCGTAATCGAGCCATATACGCGTGGGCGTGCCCCGGAATAGGTAATAGTGGCTCGCGAAAAGGCGCCAAACTTTGCGCGGGTCTTTGACCACGGGCTGGCCGATCCCCATCTCGTCCATGGAAACGCCCTGGCTGTAGAGCATCCGGAAAATATAGTGGTCCGGCTGCACAAACAGAGTCGCCGGATCCGGAAATGGCTGGTTGGCGGCAAACCACCCCGCTTGTGTGTGGCCGTGCGGGCTCAGCAAGGGTAGATCGCTGACTTCTGCGTACAGCTTGCGGGCAATGTTGCGGGTGCACGGCTCGGCTGGAAACAGGCGATCGGGGTCGATCAGCATGGGATTCATCTTACCTCCTGGCTGAAGGCTTGCGCATTCCATCATTGATGGTCAGACCACAGTATACACGCGTAGCGCTCGGCTGCCATCTTGCCCCGCCGCGATTCTTGGGCCAAACCGCCATTCGGTGTTAAGCTCATCTTGCTCCCGGTTTGCTTGATTGGAAGGTGGTCGTCGCCGATGCCGCGCACGAAACAGGAAGAGCCGAACACCCATCGCGCCACGCAAGTGGTCAACCACATCCGCGCCCTGATTGAAAACGGCGCTCTGCAGCCCGGCGACAAAATTCCCCCCGAGCGCGAGTTCGCCCGCTCGCTCAAGATCAGCCGCGCCAGCCTTCGCACCGGCATCGGTTACCTGGCCGCCATGGGGGTCATGAAAGTGCGGCACGGCGTAGGAACCTTCGTCGCCGACGGTCCCGCCGAGTTTGGCCAGACCTCCCTTAGCTTCATGGGCGCCCTGCACGGCTTTCAATCCTGGCAAATGTTTGAGGCTCGCATCATTCTCGAGCGGCAGGTCGCCGCACTGGCCGCCGAGCGCGGCAAGGAAGAGCACCACGCCGCCCTCGCCGAAGAAGTGGCCGAGATGTTCGCGTCCATGAACACGCCGTCGGAGTATCTCATTCACGACGTGCGTTTTCACCGCATCATCTCGCAGGCCTCCGGCAATCCCATCCTCGCCGCTCTCGTCGAGACCATCACCTCGGCCCTCTACGACAAGCGCCGCAAAACCGTCGAGCGCTCCACTGATCTGCGCGAATCTGCCGAGATGCATCGCGAGATCTACCGCGCCATCCGCGCCCGCAAGCCCGTGGAGGCCGGTCAGCTCATGGAAGAACACCTGCGCCTGGCCCAAGCCGCGCAAAGCGTCGAGAGCCCCACGGAGCGTAAAGCGCTCTCGGCCTCGAGCCGGCCAAGAAGCGTCCGCGCCGAGGCTAGAATCCAAACCTCATGATGGGGCCAACCCGCTTTCTGCTGCGTTTCCGGTCTGACCATACCCAATTCCAATTTTGTGCATTGGTCTAAGTTCTTCAATTCTCGCGGTTTCCTCGCGGACTCTGCAATCGCCCCTATTTGTGTGTTGACAACCGCCGCTCCGGTGTATCAAACTTATCGCGCTGTTCTAATGAGGTCAGACCACGGCAGCCAATCATGCGCAGCCGGCAACAGCCTCCCCCTTGGCGCCGCAACAAAGATCGCGCATTCGAACAGCGACCTTATGGAGGGACAATGATGCAAACGATCCATGAAGGGACCTGCCGTGTCCGCGGCGTCCTCGACGATTCCTTCGCCAATCTGCGCTCGCTGCTGCGATTTCCCAAGCCCTTCGGGAGCTATGGCGCAGCCGCCGCGGTTTGCCTTTTCCTGTTCGTCACTCTGCTCTTGGTTCATCCTCGCGCCTTCGCGCAGGAGTTTCGCGCCACCATCAGCGGCACGGTCACCGATCCCACCGGAGCCGTCATACCCGGAGCCACCATCGAAGTGCGCGAGATTCGCACCGGCGCCATCAATCGCACTGTGAGCGACGACGCCGGCCAATACGTTGTCCCCTTCCTTCTGCCCGGCGACTACACCATCACCGTCACGGCGTCCGGATTTCAAGTGCTCACCCGGACGGACATCACCCTCCAGGCGCAGGAGCATCCCGTCATCAATCTGCAACTCACCCTGGGCGCAACCAGCCAAACCGTAACGGTCAGCAGCGCGGCGCCTCTCCTCAATCAGGAAAATGGCTCGATCAGCGACGTCATCTCCACCGCTTCGGTGGCCGATCTGCCGCTGAACGGACGCGCCCCCGCCATGCTGGCCGAGCTCTCGGTTGGCGTGGAGACCGAAGCAGCCCCTGAGCAATCGCACCCCTTCGACAACAACAACATGAATTCGTTCAGCATTGGCGGAACGCCTTTGCAGACCAGCGAAGTCCTCCTCGACGGCTCGCCCGACGAAACCATGCTTGGCTCGCTGGCCTTCAGCCCCACCGAGGATTCCGTGCAGGAAGTCTCCGTCCAGCCCTTCGCCACCGACGCCTCCTTCGGCCACACCATCGGCGGCGTCATCAACCAGGTCACCAAGAGCGGCACCAACCAACTCCACGGCACGGCCTACGAGTTCGGCCAGATCTCGGGCATCGACGCCAACACCTACTTCAACGATCGCGGCGCCAAGCCTCTGCCCGTCTTTCATTTCAACCAATACGGCCTGTCGGTGGGCGGCCCCGTCTGGGTTCCCAAAGTCTATAACGGCAAAAACAAGCTCTTCTTTTTCTTTGGCTGGGAGGGCCTGAAGGATTCCACGCCGGCGACCGCAACCACCACCGTGCCCACTCCTGCCGAACTGCAAGGCGACTTTTCGTCCCTCCTTGCCCTGGGCTCCAATTATCAGCTCTATGAGCCCGGCACCGGCACATATTCCAATGGCCAGGTCGCAGCAAACTCCCGCACCCCCGTTCCCAATAACTGCCTGACCAATCTTTCTACTTACTGCGCGGGCGTGGCCAATGCCGGCTATACCCTCAACCCCATCGCGCTCAATTACTTCAAGTACTTCCCGGCCCCCAACAACACCGCGGGCGCCGGCTCCGACGGGGTCGATAATTACATCAGCAACGCGCCCAGCGTCGACGACTATAGCGAAGAGTTCGGACGCCTCGACTACAATTTGAGCTCGAAAAACCACGTCTTCTTTGACTACCGGCACAACTTCCGCTCCCAGATCAAGGAGGATTATTTCTTCAACAACACCAACGGCTCGACCCTGGTGCGCCAGAATTGGGGCTCGGCTCTCGACGACGTCTACACCCTGAACCCCTCCACGGTCTTCGATCTGCGCCTCAATTGGACCTTCTTCTACGAGGCGCACTACTCGCCGGCCGGAGCTTTTACGCCGACGCAGTTGGGCTTTCCCTCCGGCCTGACCTCGGCCGCCCCCTACGTCGAAATGCCGGTTATCAAATTCAACAGCAGCAGTTATCAGGATTTCAATAACACCGCCTCACCTGGCTACGATCCCACCACCAGCT
>JASHTU010000482.1 GCA_030040395.1 Acidobacteriaceae bacterium | reverse complement strand
TTCAGAACCATCGCGGAGGCCTGTGCCGGACTCGACGCGCAATTGCTGATTTCGCTGGGCGACGGACTCGATCCGGCAAAGTTGGGGAAGCTGGCTGGCGATCCGCTGGTGGTGAGCTATGCTCCCCAACTGAAAATTCTGAAGCGGGCCGCGCTGGTGATCACGCATGCCGGCATCAACACGGTCCTTGAGTCGCTTTGTGAGGGAGTGCCGCTGGTAGCCGTGCCCTTGGCCCACGACCAACCCGGAGTGGCGGCGCGAGTCAAGGCTCGCGGGGCGTGCGTGGTGGTTCCACGGCATAGGCTGAACGCCGCCAGGCTTCGTAAAGCCGTCATTCTGGTGCTTCAAGACGCCAGCTACCGTTCGGCGGCCCAGATCTTGCAGAGGACCATCCAGAAGATCGATGGACCTGGTCGTGCGGCAGATCTCATCGAACAAGTCCTGAAACTCGCTGCTCAACCTACGGTGACCGCCGCCTCCACCTCAGCCGCCGCAACAGCCGTTACACCGGTGGCCGCCGTTACCATCTCCCGGATCGAATGAATCACCAGCTCCGGCTCGTCCAGATGAATCCAATGCGCGCTGGCGGATGCGATCACTTGTCTCACCGTGTCACCAATTCTCTCCAGGCAATCACCGGAAAGCGGCGACGATTTGCCCGGCGTCAGGAGCAAAATGGGAATTCCGCGAATAGGCTCTGCATCCTGCATCTCCCGTACGGTGTCGGGCACTGCCGCAATATGGCTGCGCATTCCCGCGTAGTAGCTGGGCCGCGACCAGTGAGCGGCTACGATCGGCCATACCTCTCGTGGCATCTTGCCCACCTCGGCTTTGATCCGCCCCAGCACATGCATACCCCCTTCGCCGGCAGCGCCAGCCACCTGATCTGCGATTCGCCCGGAACGGCAAAGGAGTGAGGTTACAGCAAGCCGGGCCAATCCCAGTCGCGCAATCGGAATCGCGAAACACGACAGTCTGCAGCCACGGTCAAGTGTCGCCTGCTTGGCCGGGTACAACGGCGGCCACTCCTCGCACCGCATGGGGTCCACCAGCACCATGCCGACCACCTCTTCGGGGTACAAAAGTGCATACCGTCGCATCACCAGTCCGCCGAAGGAGTGGCCCACCAGGATGAAGGGCGGCTTAAGGCCGGCGCCCCACAGCAATTCGTGCAATTCCACCGCCAGGTTGCCGGGCGTGCGTGCAGTTCGGGATGGACTGCTCCAACCCAAGCCGCCGCGATCGTAAGATGCCGTAGCGGCAAACTGCGAAATTGCCTCCTGAATGTGAAACCAGTTTAGATTGGTGGCCGCTATTCCCGCTTCGAACAACACCGTGGCTTCACCCGATCCCTTTTCCAGCAGGTAAAGCCTTCGCCCCGCTCCAATGTCGATCCATCTCCCCCCTGCTGCGTAGCGCCGGCGGTCATGATGCGCGCCCAGCCATTGGTACAAAAAGCCTGCCGCGACCAGAGCCGCGATCAAACCAGGAATCGTTAAAAGGAATTCGAGCGTGGAGCTAGTCAAAGCGCAGCGCCTCCATCGGAGAGAGTTGCGAAGCACGCCAAGCGGGCAGAGCCCCCGCTATCAGCCCCGCCAGAACAGCGATGCCAAGCGCTTCGGCCAGAAGGGGCGCGGGAAGCGACGCCGAGACGATGCTTGCGGTTTGAGGCAGGGCGGCCAGCAGGTGCAGGGCGCCCCATCCGAACGCGATTCCCAAAAAACCGCCGCCCAGCCCAAGAGCCGTCGCTTCAAGCTGGATGAGAATCAACACCTGTCTCCGATTCCAGCCGAGCGCCCGCAAAATGCCGATTTCCTGCGTGCGTTCGTACACCGACATGGCCACGGTGTTGGCGATGCCAAGAATGCCGATCAGCAGTGCGATGGACGACGTGCCCAGGGCAGAAGCGTGCGCCAATTCAACAAATTGATTGTTATGGGCGCGTTCGGCTGCGGGAACCGCGCGCAATCCCGGCAGCGCAGCTTCAATCTGTGTCTGCGCGCGCTTTAGATAGTTTTCCGGGGATTCTCCGGCCGGCGCCGGGCGCAACCGTACGTCAAAAGTCGAGACCTTGCCCTGCAGACTGCTCAGCTCCTGCAACTGGTCGAGCGGCATAATCACCGCATCCGCCTGCAATCCAGACCCGCCATGGTAGATTGCGCATACCGTGAACGGCGAGCTTTGAATCTCCAGGGTGTCGCCCACTTTTTTCTTCAGTTCGTCGGCCAGCAGATCGCCCAGCATCACTTCGTGCTGGCCGTCGCGAAAGTGGCGTCCTGAAAGAATCTCCAATGATTCAAATTCATATGTGTCGGCTTTCCAGCCGTATACCAGGGCATTCACATCCGTCGTCAGATCCATCAGGTTGAATAGGACGGGCGTCGCCCGCGCCACGAACGGCAACGAGTTCAGAGTGGCGCCGGCCGACTCATCCAATGAGGTATTCAAAAAGGCCTGTTGAATCACTGCGATGTCGGTGCCGCTGCTCGAGTAGATTTGAAGCCACCCGTTTTCAAATGCCCTCGAAAAACCGACCAGACCAACGAAGGCGCCGATCGCCATCCCAATTCCGCAAAGCGTTAGCAGCGTCCTCAGCCGTCGGCGCCATAGATTTTTCCAGACAAAACCTGTAAGCGAAAGTGGACTGACGCCGAACTCGGACTTAGCCATGATTCCTTTAGATTTTCGAGAATTTTCAGTCTATCGAACGACGATTGCCTATGTCCAAACTATTTTAGAGTCTTCCGGGCCCCATGCTCCGATTCTTCGAACTGTGCCGCCATAATTCTAACCAAGGGCCTTGCCCTTGAAATCCCCTTTGAAATCCCTTTGCCTGCGAGCCGCCTTTTAACCTGTTCACGGCCTGTGGTGAAAATCGTGTTCTGAAGTGCGCGGCTTCAGCCGTCGCTGAAAACAAATAACTTATTGCTTTTTCAATGTGCCAAATGCGCGAGATGTGCGGGTGAATAGCACAAACCTAGGGCCTGTTAACACTATTGGGGTGGATGGCGTTGCGAGCCAAAATCGGGCCAGACGAGGCCGAGCCCGAAGGCTTTGGCGGCTCCAAGGTCGAGGACGAGAACGAAGTATGGCCCGATTTTGGCCGCAACCCGAAGGGACGGGGCCGATTTTCCCGATTTCGTTGTCGCTCGTCGCTAGCAGACACCCGGTATCCACCCCACGGACGAAAAGCGCATCCGCGGGGCCCCGGCCGTGTGTTTTCGGCAGGGCTGCGTGACGCGGGGTAGGTTGCATTGTTAGGTTCAGTTATCCCGCTGAGGTCGGGTGAGATTGAACGACAAGAACAACAAGCCCGTTGCCGAGCCCATCGTACAGTTACAACAGCGGCTGGAGCAGTTTCGCAGTTCGCATGCGCATCGAGCCAGGATTCCGGAGGCG
>JASHTU010000481.1 GCA_030040395.1 Acidobacteriaceae bacterium | reverse complement strand
AGTAGCGAGAATACGGCGTTGGCGATCGCGTCCGGCTCGGCCATGCGCCCCGCGCCGACCATACCGCAGGCCAGTTCGCCGGTTCCCGGCTCGATGACGCGAACGCCGCGCTGGCGCAGAATTTCCAGATTCGCCAGCGTCGCCGGATGATTCCACATATTCACGTTCATGGCCGGCGCCACCACCACCGGCGCCGTAACCGCCAGGTACATGGTGGAGAGAAAATCGTCGGCAATGCCGTGGGCAAACTTCGCCAGGATGTTGGCTGTCGCCGGCGCCACCACCAGAGCATCGCCCCACTCCGCCTCGGCAATGTGGTCTATGCCGTTCTCTTCGGGCGGCGCGGAGTCCGCCGCGCCCGGCTCTTCCCAGAGGCTGGTGATCACTCTGTGGCCGGTGAGCGCGGTAAAAGTGAGGGGCTGGACAAACTTGCAGGCGGCCGCGGTCATCACCACGTGAACTTCCACGTTTTGGCGCTGCAATGCGCGCACCAACTCGGCAGCCTTGTAAGCGGCAATTCCACCGGAAACACCCACCGTGACGCGCATAACTTCATTGTAGACCAGCATTCAATTCACTTGAAATCAGGTTGTAACTTCACCTGTCGAAAGGCAGTGAAGTACCGAACGGAAATCAACAGAGCCGCCGCAGTGTTGCGTAGACGTAGCGGGCCGTCGGTGCAGACAGGACGACGGCGATTTCCGCATCGGGATCGGTGATGTTCAGGAAGCATTCCGGTTGGAGCACGAGTCTCTTTCCATTGCCGGGAAGGACATCAACCGAACCGGCGGCGCAGAGCACGAAGAGGTTGTCGCACGGGACCGCGATTTTGATTTCCGTCGATCCGCTGCGCATTTCGCCAACGGCGCCGCCGCGACGGACCATGAGGTTCAGATCCGCCGCCGAGGTTCCCAAGAGCTCGCAGGTCACTTCGTCCTCGCCGCGAAAGCGAAAAGGCCCCAGACCCGGGATCAGGCAATGCTCAGGCCACGCCGGAGAGCGCAGAACCATGCCTGGACCCCGCCAAAGAAGGATGATGCGATCGATTCCGGGATAGGCGGAAAAGCTGCCGGACGCGTGAATCTCAGCGAGGCTGATTCGCCAGGAAAAATCTTCGAGCTCAGCCCCCTCCGGTTCCACAACGAGCGTCCTGGTAGCGCCTCCGCCATTTTTCCACGGCAGCGGAGGCTTGGTTGCAACGGTGATCGGACCAGAGATACGCATCAGCGCGACGCTGCGTCTGGAGTTTCGTCATAATTGGGCAGCAGCGGCAGCTTCAGGTTGAATTGGCGCGCCGTCTGCGCGGCGCTTTCGTAGCCGGCATCCGCATGGCGCATAACGCCGCTGGCAGGATCGTTGAAGAGCACCCGCCGGATCCGCTCGTCGGCCGCCTCTGTGCCGTCACAGACGATGACCACGCCGGCGTGCTGCGAGAAGCCCATGCCCACCCCGCCGCCATGGTGGAAGCTGACCCATGTGGCGCCCGAGGCGGTGTTGAGCAGCGCGTTCAGCAGGGGCCAATCGGAGACGGCGTCGGAACCATCGCGCATGGCCTCGGTTTCGCGGTTAGGGCTGGCCACGGAGCCCGCGTCCAGATGATCGCGGCCGATGACGATGGGCGCTTTGAGTTCGCCGTTGCGCACCATCTCGTTGAAGGCGAGGCCGGCGAGATGGCGCTGGCCGAGACCCAGCCAGCAGATGCGCGCAGGCAGGCCCTGAAAGGCGATGCGCTCGCGCGCCATTTCCAGCCAGCGGATGACGTGTCGCTCTTCCGGAAAAATCTCCTTGATTTTGGCGTCGGTCTTGTAAATGTCTTCGGGATCGCCGGAGAGCGCGACCCAGCGAAACGGCCCCTTGCCTTCGCAGAACAGTGGCCGGATGTAAGCCGGGACGAAGCCCGGAAAATCGAAGGCGTTCGTCACGCCCTGTTCGAGCGCCACCTGGCGGATGTTGTTGCCGTAATCGAAGACGGGGACGCCCATCTGATAGAAATCGAGCATGGCCCTCACGTGCGCGGCGCACGAGCCGGCGGCGGCGCGGCGCAATTCTTCATGCCGCGCGGAGTCTTGCGCCGTTTCCCTCCACTGCTCTACTGTCCATCCAATGGGCAGATAACCGTTGATGAGATCGTGCGCCGAGGTCTGGTCGGTGACGAGGTCGGGACGAAGGCCGCCGGCTTTCGCGCGCTGCACCAGCTCGGGAAGAACCTCGGCGGCGTTGCCCAGGAGGCCGATGGAAACAGCTTCTTTGCGCTCACAATAGTGATTCACCAGCTCGAGCGCATTGTCAAGGTCGCGCGCCTGCTTGTCGAGATAACGTGAGCGCAGGCGAAAATCGATGCGCGATTGCTGGCATTCAATCACGAGCGACACCGCGCCGGCAAAGGTTGCCGCCAAAGGCTGCGCTCCGCCCATGCCGCCCAGGCCCGCGGTAAGAATCCAGCGCCCGCTGAGATCGCCTCCATAATGGCGGCGGCCGGCCTCGGCAAAGGTCTCGTAGGTGCCTTGCACAATGCCCTGCGAGCCAATGTAAATCCAACTGCCGGCGGTCATCTGCCCGAACATAATGAGGCCCTTGCGGTCGAGCTCGTGGAAGTGCTGCCAGGTGCTCCACGCAGGGACGAGGTTGGAATTGGCCAACAGAACGCGCGGGGCGTCGGGATGGGTTTGAAAGACGCCCACCGGTTTGCCCGACTGGATGAGGAGGGTTTCGTTCGGCTCAAGCTCCTTCAGGCGGCGCAGGATCTCGTCGAAACACTCCCAGTTGCGCGCGGCGCGGCCGATGCCTCCATAGACGGTCAGGCTGGCCGGCGCCTCAGCCACCTCGGGATCCAGGTTGTTCTGGATCATGCGGAACGCCGCTTCGCTCAGCCAGTTCTTGCAAGTGAGCTCGGAGCCGCGCGGGGCGCGGATATGGCGGGAGGGATCGAAGCGGCGCGTAGCGGTCTGGGATTTATGGGCCGCGGCGGTGAGTTCAATGGTTGACGGCATAACTCTGTCCTCCAGTGGTTGAAAATTGGCGCGCGCCGGTGCGGCGAAATTATAAATCTACTGAGCCAGCAAAACCCACGCATCCAGAAATTGTTCGTTGTCCGCAGGCAAGCCGATGCTCACGCGCAAGTGGTCCTGATACGCAGGCTCCTGCCACGGCTTCACGATGACGCCACGCGTCAGCAGGCGCTTGGCCAAGTCCACCGCATTTTCGCGCGCCTGCACAAAGACAAAGTTGGCCAGCGAAGGCGCAACCCGATAGCCGAGCGATTCGAGTTCCGCCCTCATGCGGCCGCGCTCCTTGATGGTGCGCGCCACAACCTGCTCTACGTAGGCCATATCGTCTAGCGCGGCAATGGCGGCAATCTGGGCCAGCCGGTTTACATTGAACGGCGCGCGAACGCGATCCATCAAATCGATCAGTTCGGGATCGGAGGCGATGGCGTAGCCGACCCGCAATCCCGCCAGCCCATACGCTTTCGAAAAGGTGCGCAGGATGAGCCACGGACTCTCCGCCTCGCGGTTCAGAACGGCGAAGAAATCCGGGTAATCCGGATGGGCGGAGGCGTATTCGCGATACGCCTCATCGAAGACCAGCAGCGTCTCCGGCGAAAGATGCGCGAGAATGCGGCGCAAGCCGTCAGCGGTGACGGAAGTGCCGACCGGGTTCGAAGGATTGCCGAAGATGACCATGCGCGTCCGGGGCGTAACTGCGGCAAGAAGCGCGTCGATGTCCGGCGCATAGGCGCTGTCTACCGGGACGGCGCAGACTTGAGCGCCCACTGAACGCGGCCAGATGACGTGAAGGCCGAAGGCGGGAGCGAAGGTGACCACTTGCTCACCCGGAGCGACAAAAGTATGCACGGAAGTGGCAATCATGTCTTCGGAGCCGTTGCCGAAGATGAACCGCTCCGGCGCAACCCCGAGGCGGTTCGAGATTACCTCGCGCAGCGGGTCGCAGGAAGGCTCGGGATAGAGAGCCGCTTGCGCCGCGGCCTGAACGATGGCCTCGAGAACCTTCGGACTGGGGCCATAGGGATTCTCATTGCTGCCCAACTTGGCGATTTGGGCAACGTCGTAATGCTTGCGCACATATTCGATCGACAGTCCCGCGTTGTAGCGGGGCAGGTCGCGGATTTCGGGCCGCAAGGCGTCGAGAAACAGCTTCGCTTTGTTCAGCGTGCTCGCATCCATGGGCTGATTCCAATCAATTCATGCGCAAGATTCGTGCTCCGGGCTGCAACTCTAAGCCTGGGCTTCGAGCTCGCCCGGCGCAGGCTGCGCCAGTTGCGGGGAACGTTCTTTAATCGCCGACCGCAGCATCATCACCGCGGTATAAATGATGACCACAAAAACCAGCCATCTCAGCGGTCTCAAAGGCAGCGAACGCACCAGATACGCCGCCAGCAAAACGCCAGGGACGCCGCCGATGGTCATGCCGATGGCCGGCTTCCAGCAATAGCGCTGTTTGCGAATGAAGCGGATGCTGCCGATGGTGCCCAGATACGCCACCGAGCCCATCATGATGGGAAAAGCCGCGATGGGGCTCATGCCCAGCAGGTACACCACCACCATGCAGGGAGCGAAGAAACCGATGCCCAGGGTCATCAAGGCTCCCAGAACCAGATTGGCGGCAATGCCGATAGTCAGTTTGTATCCCTGGAGGCCGAGCAGGTTGCCGCCGATGGGCAGCAGGTGAAAGATCGTCATAAGCATGAACCCAGCCGTCACCAGCAGCGTCACGCCCAAGCCGATCTGAATCTTTCGCCGCGGCCAGCCGGCAACGACACCGGCGCCCAGCCAGGCGCCCAGAGACGCCGCGATAATCATCAACACCAGGGTCTTGATGTCCACATCGACGATGGACATAAAGATGAGACCCTCGGCAACAGCGGGCAGCGTGATGCCGATGTTGAGTGTGCCTGGAATATCTTCGTCAGGCACCAAGTTCCAGAGCTTGTAAACGGCCGTGGTGGGAGCGAAGCACCCGATGCCGAGAGTGTCGAAGAAGAGCATGACGAGGCCGATGACGCAGTCGCGCACCCTGGGCAGCGACGCCTTGCGATTGCGATACACTTCCATGGCCCACACAGCGCAGAAAATCACGCTGCAAACCGACAGGGCCAAAAACAGGATGCTCTTCATACGCAGAATCTCGAACGCTTTAGTGGATCCAAGAGCTACAACCGCTGTTGAACGGCCCTTGACCGCCGCATCGAATCGCAAAACGCGCCATCCCTGTTCGGCGCCTTCGATTCCTTGTTCTCAGTCTATCTCGAAGCGGCAATTCAAGCTGCGATTCACGCTGCGATTCACACCTCGACGCCGCTGGGTTGCGCCATCGCGTCCTGCAAGTCGATATCGCTGAGCCAACCGTCGGCGATGAACTTCTCCGCCTTGCTGATGGGACCGGAAAGCACGCAGTCCTGCGTCCAACCCGGAACGTGGTCGCGAAAGCGGCGAATCGCCTCGCGGAGCACGGGCGCAGTGGAAACGTCTTCGCGCAGGTCAATGGCGCGCGTGGCAGCCAGCAGTTCGATGGCGACAATTTTGCGCGCTAGGTCAACTGACTGCGCCAGTTTGAGCGCGGAGGTCATGCCCATGCTCACAAAATCTTCCTGGTTTCCGCTGGTGGGCAGCGAGCCTACGGATGCGGGCGTGGCCAGCACGCGCATCTCCGCGAAGAGCGCGGCCGCGGTCACCTGCGCCATCATCAAGCCCGACTCCAAGCCGGGCGATGCAGCCAGGAACGCGGGAAGCCCTTCATTGAGGCTGGGATTGACAAGCCGCTCGATGCGCCGCTCCGAGATGCCGGCGAGTTGGCAAAGAGCGATGGCGAGGAAATCGATGCTCAGCGCCAGCGGAGCGCCGTGGAAATTGCCACCGGAAAGGATTTCTTCGTCGAAGACCAGCGGATTGTCGGTGGCGCTATTCAACTCGATTTCGAAGACGCGGCGCGCCTCCCGCAAGGCATCCCACGCGGCGCCATGGACCTGGGGAATGCAGCGGAGGCAATAGGCGTCTTGAATGCGCCGGCTTTGCCCCTGCATGCGAGGGATGCCGCTGTCTGCGAGAAGGCGCCGCATGTGCGCCGCGCTGTGAATCTGTCCGGGATGGGGGCGCACCGCGTGCAGCCGCGCATCGAAAGCAACGGGCGTGCCGCGCAGGGCTTCCATGGTTAGCGCCGCGGCGGTTTGCGCGGCCACAAAAAGCTTTTCCAGTTCGTGCATCTGCAGGCAGGCGATGGAAAGCATGGCCTGCGTACCATTGAGCAGCGATATGCCTTCCTTGGCCTCGAGTTTGAGAGGCTCCAGGCCCACCGCGCGTAAGCAATCGAGCGCCGGCCGCACTTCGCCCTCGAACTCCGCTTCGCCTTCGCCGATCAGGGTGAGCGCCATATGCGCCAGCGGGGCCAGATCGCCGCTGGCTCCCACGCTGCCGCGAGCCGGAATCACGGGCGTAATGTCGTAATTCAACAAATCGCAGAGGCGCTCCGCGATCACCGGCCGTATCCCCGAGCATCCCTTGGCCAGCACGTTGGCGCGGATCACCATTAGCCCGCGCACCACCTCGCGTTCCAGCGGCTCGCCCACGCCGCAGCAGTGGGAGCGCACCAGATTCACCTGCATCGCCTCGATCTCCGAGGTGTCCAAAGCGATGTCCGCCAACAAACCGACGCCTGTATTCAGCGCATATACCGGTTGGCCGCTGCGCACCGCTGCCTCCACAAAGCGGCGGGAGGAGGACATGTTCTCGATGCCGGATGGAGAAATGCAAACTTTAGCGTTGCTGTAAGAAACGGCAATAACTTCTTCCAGCTTCAGGCTTTTACCATCTAGCTGAACCATGGAGTCATTCTATGGAGAAGCCGCCCGGGAGTGAATGGACAATCCACGCTTATAACTGCGTTTTGGCGGCGGTTGCATGGTTTCCTGGGTTCAGAACCGCTGTATCGCCGCCTGAAAATCCCGCCCAATCAACCCTGATTCAAGGCGGCCTGCGAGCTCCCGATAGCGGGAAATAATTTCTTCCCCTTGCGCGTGACGTCCCTCGCGAACCACCATGCGTCCGTCGATCGTCACGTCACGAATTGCAGTGCGCTCCAGGCCGAAGACAACCATCGGCAACAGCTCGCGGGGAGCGACGCCGGCGATCGAAACATCGTCCAGACCGATGGTGAAGAAATCAGCCGGCCGCCCCGCTTCCAGCGCTCCGGAGCTCAGACCCAGGCTGGTTGCGCCGCCTTGGGTGGCGTAGCGGAAGAGGCGCGACGAGATGTCTTCACCGTCGATCCCATCCAGCAGCACGCGGCGTCGCCGCTGGAGCCGCAAATGATAATCCAGCTCCCGAGCGTCTTCGAGCAGATGAATGTTCGCCTGGCTGTCGGAGCCAAAGCAAAAGAGAATTCCCCGTTCGATGGCGCTCTGGGCGTCAATAATTCCATCGCCGAGATTGCGCTCGGTGGTGGGGCAGGCGCAGATGATGGCGCCGGCGCCGGCAATGGCCTCCAATTCGTCAGGCGCCGTATGGATGGCGTGCACCAGCGTCATGCGGTTCGAAAGCAGACCATAGCGGGCCAGCAAACGGATGGGTGGGTCGCCATGCTCGCGCTCGCACGCGGCGATTTCGGCGGCCTGCTCTGCGGCGTGCAGGTGGATGGGCAGGCCGCGAACCTCGGCCCATTCCGCAATGCGCGCCAAAGCATCCAGCTTCACGCCGCGGACGCTGTGTGGCGCCACGCCCATGGAGACTGTGGATGGCGCGTTGAGAAGTTCGGCCGCCAAATATTCGACGTTCCTCAAATATTCGTCGCCGCTCTCATAAAAGCGTTGCTGCCCGGCATCCTGAGGCAGATCGTAGCCGGCGCGCGCGTAAGCCGCGCGCAACATGCAGATGCGCAGGCCCAAGGAATTGGCGGCTTCGATCACCCGCTTGGCCAACAGGTTGGGATCGTCGTAGGGCGCGCCATCGGGCCGCGCGTGCACATAATGGAACTCGCCCACCGCGGTGATTCCCGAGAGCGCCATTTCGAGAAAAGCCATGCGCGCCACGTCGAAGACGTCTTCTGGTTCGAGAGGCGACGCGGCTTGGTAAATCAGGTTGCGCCACGCCCAGAAATCATCCCCGTTGGGCCCGCAATGCTCGGCGGAGCCACGAATCAACCGCTGAAAGCTATGCGAATGCGCATTGACGAGCCCCGGAAGCAGCGCCTTGCCCGGCATTCTCACCATCGCCGCGCCG
>JASHTU010000480.1 GCA_030040395.1 Acidobacteriaceae bacterium | reverse complement strand
CATCGCCACGCCTCCAGACAGGCGTTTGTTCAGTCGCAGTGTGCCCGCGCTCATTTTGTAAAAGCCGAGAGCTTGATCATAGTCGAAGACCAGGCCGGCGGGATCGGTGGCGGGGCTGTTCGGTGTGGCCCGCGGCGCGCTCATCATGTCCAGGTGGTTGGCTTTGGAGCCGTTATAGCCAGCATTCATCACAATGCCCCACGGCAGCGTCTTCTGCACGTCCAGGTTCCACACCTCGACGTAAGGCAGCGGATAATGCAGGTCGAGCGCGTAGTTGCCCACCGTGGCCGGGGCGGGAAATCCATTGGCGAGCGTGAAGCAGCTCCCGGTTTCGACGCAGGCCGTGGAAGGCGTGTTGCCCACAGCTTCCTCGTTGGTCTGCTCATCGGTGAAGGGCGGCTGATGGGCCATAGTGGTGGCGAAGGTCGCGTACTCGCCGACCGAATAGTTCATGCCGAAGCCGGCCCGGATCACGGTCTGTTTCACCTTGGGAACGCGCAGCGCCAAACCCACGCGCGGCGCAAAGGCCTTGCGCCACGGATAGACCAGGCTCCCGGGCAGTCCCGCAGCGCCGGCCTGCGCTTCGGTTTGGCTGGTAAATCCGCCGTTGGGATTGGTGAGCACGTCGGCGAGGCGGCCGTATTTCTCGGTGTAGGGCGCGTAAAACTCGTAGCGCACGCCGTAATTCAGGGTCAGATAGGGCAGCGCCCGCCAATCGTCCATGGCAAAGGCGTCCATGGCGTTGTCGCGCAGGTAGCTTTTGGCCAGCGAGGAATTGAGAGTCGCGGATTGGGGCAGTCCAAGAAGAAAATCGGCCAGCGCCGAACCAGTGCTTGGGTCGCCGGCGGGATCCTGCGTGAACAGGCCGGTAAACGTGAAACTGCCGGTGGCGTCGGAGCCAGCCAGGAAATCCCGGTGAACGCGGCGATAGTCGCCTCCGAAGCGCAGATTATGGGCGCCGTGTCTCCAGGCCAACACCTCGGAGAAGGAGATGGTCTGGGCCAGCGAAAAATTGGGCTGCTCCTCGCTCAAACCGGTAATGTTGCTCAGGTTCACGTCGGGCAAGCCGTAGTTGAGCGGCACGTCATTGGGAATGTTG
This sequence comes from Acidobacteriaceae bacterium, assembly GCA_030040395.1. Taxonomy (GTDB): domain Bacteria; phylum Acidobacteriota; class Terriglobia; order Terriglobales; family Acidobacteriaceae; genus Telmatobacter. The sequence continues at coordinate 2,583 of JASHTU010000480.1, read as the reverse complement.
ACGCCGGCCGCGAGCCCGGGGTCGATGGCCGTATTGGTGAAGAAGTTTATGGTGTGGCTGTTGCTGCGGTTCCAACTTGTGTTAAAGATGCTGGTGATCCGGTGATAGCCCACCGTGTAGCCGGCCTGCAGCGAAAAGGAGCCCGAGGCGCTCTTGCCGCCCAACTGCGGGAAGAGATTGACCAGGTCCGACGCCGAATGAGCCCAGTTGTAATTGAGGTTGATGCTTTGGCGCAGGGCCTGGTTCTGCGACTGGCCACGGCGGCCGAATCCGCCGCGTCCGCCCGGCAGCCCGGCGTTGGCGCCCAAGCTGCGCATATAGCGGACGCCGGCCTGGGTGGTGTTCGATTGCGCAGTGGTCAGCAGGTGGTAGTTATAGTTATTCGCCACGTTGGCGCCGGTTAGATTCGGGGCGGGGAAGTAGTTCAACAGCGCGGTGGCTTGAGGCGCGATCTGAGTGGCCGGAATGATGTTGGCCGTTCCCAGGTAGGTGAACTGTTGACCTGTGGCGGGATTGTAGATGGGCGCTAATCCAAGGGCGGAGAAATCGCCGTTTCGTTCCGCCAGCGTGGGCACGGTTCCGTACTCGTCCTCGGGGCTGGAACTGCGCTGACCGGAGAGCGTGAAAAAGACCGTGTCTTTGCCGCTAGGCTTGATGAGGTGAGGGATGTAGGGCTCGCTCATGAGAGTAAGGCCGAAGCGGTTGGTTCCATTGGCGGGCTGGACCTGGGATTGGCCACGGAGAGCGAAAGGCTCCGCATTGAGCGCGGAGTTGCTTCCATCCCAGAAGATGGCGCCGTGGGGCTGAGCGGGATTGAAGTTCCGGAAGTTTCCGCGGCCGCCAAATCCGCCTCCGCCAAACCCGCCCCCACCGAATCCTCCCACGCCGGATCCGCCCCCGCCAAATCCGCCTCGGCCGGGAAACATTCCGCCGCCGCCCGCGAAGAGCGCGCCTCCGCCGATAAAAAGAGTGTTGCCTCCCATTCCGCCGAAGAGCCCTCCCGTGCCGGGAAGCTGGCCCCCGTTTTGGGCGCGGAGGGTCTCGACGGCGTCGCGGATGCGGTCGAGATCGACGCCGGCGAGCGGGCTGACCTGGCCCGACTGGCCGGAGACCGCTAGCGAGTCGCCACCAAAATCGTTGTTCGCGGCGACCGAGGGCAGCTCCGCGCCGGCAATTCCGGCGGCGCCGGTCCCGGTGTCAGCACTTCCGCCGAGGGCATCCATCAGACTCAGGTTTTCCGCACCGCTGCCCGCCAACTGCTGGATAGCCTGCGCGGCCAGGCTCTCGATGCCGCCTGGATCCCCGTTGCGACGCGCTTCCTGCTGTTCTTGCTCCGCGGCGCGGGAGGCCAGGATTAACTGGAAATTGACCGTCCGGTCGCGTCCCGTGGCGTTCAAGAGCGCTTCGCCGGAGGCCTGGGCGAAGGCGGCAAAGTCGGTGCGGAGAACATAGCGGCCGTCTTGCGGAATGGTCATCGACCATGCGCCCGTAATGTCGGTCGTGGTGGAGTAGCGCTTGCCGGTGAGCGTATTTTGAGCCGTCACGGTTACGCCAGGGAGCGGGATATTGCCGCTCTTCACCAAACCGTGCAGCCGGCCGCCGGCTATGGTGGGTTGCGCAGCGGCTGCCGAGGCGTCGGCCGCCTGGTTGGCTGAGGTTGCCGTGGCGGAGGAAGCGGAGGTTGCAGGGTGCGAGCCGTCGAACGGGCTACCTTGCCGCGCCGCTGCGGGAGCCTGCGCCGTTGCCGCCCAACAACCGGCCACAGCAATTGCCGCCGCGACCGCGTACGCCCGCATCCTTCCGCGCATTCACTCCCGCCCTTCGATCACATCCTATCCATGATCAGTCTGACGAAACAGGCGCTGTGAAGGTTTACGGTTGGAAGGGCGGGGCGGCAGCTTCAACAAGGTTTCCAATGGTTCAATCATGGCGGGATTGGCGATCACGGACGATGGGTTTCCGGTCCTTGGTCCCTGAGCGCCGCCCTCCTGCCATGGGCCGTACAATCGGATCAAGCGCGTCAAAAGCAGGCGGGTCAGGAGCAAGCGGGTCAGGAGCAGGCATGGAGAAAGGATGGCAGTTCCCGCATCGGCGGTGGAATCCGCTGCGGCAATCGTGGGTCCTGGTTTCGCCGCATCGCACCCAGCGGCCGTGGCAGGGCGAAGTGGGACAGAAAGCAGAGCCGGCGGGGGCGTCTTACGATCCGGAGTGTTACTTATGTCCCGGCAACCGCCGCGCCGGCGGAGCGACCAATCCGGCATACGATGGAGTTTTCTCTTTTGTAAACGATTACTCGGCGCTTCTGCCGGATCTTCCGCCGATGCTTGATGAGCCGTCTTCGCCGCTGCTCGTTGCCCGGTCGACGCGCGGACTCTGCAAAGTGCTTTGCTTTCATCCCGACCACAGCCTTACCCTGGCGCGCATGACGGGCGCGGAGATTCGCCGCGTGGTGGACGCCTGGGCGCGCGAATATGAGGAGTTGAGCGGGCTCGATTGGATCGAGTACGTGCAGATCTTCGAGAATCGTGGCGCCATGATGGGGGCCAGCAACCCGCATCCGCACTGCCAGATCTGGGCCACGGG
>JASHTU010000479.1 GCA_030040395.1 Acidobacteriaceae bacterium | reverse complement strand
ATCCGCCGTCTCCAGGCCTGTGCCGCGGACGCGCGACGCCGTGACGAGCTCCTTTGTCCGCATCAAGAGCAGTCGCCAAACCTTCAGAAGGAATCATCCTGGCAATTTGCTGAACAGGCTGTTCGAGGCCGACTCCAGTTGCGCGATCACGTCCTCGAGCGCGGTCTGCTGCGTCTCGGCCAGGGAAAGCTGGGTCGAGACGGTAGGAATGTCGGCCTGCATCAGGTTGGTCTGCGCCGCCGTCAATTCCGTCTGCTCGTTGGTCGCCGCGCCGGAGGCGGCGCTCAGCTGGTTGATGGAGTTGTCGATCGTCACGCGCTGCTCGGAGACGTAGTTAAGCGCGGAGTTTAATGCTGACGTATCCGCGGCGGCTTGGCTGGTGTTGACCGTTCCGCTTGAATAATCGGCCACCAGGGCGTTCAAAGCGCCGAACACGCTGTTGGCGCCGCTGCCTAGGAAAATTTGATCGCCGGGAACGTTCAGTTGGATTTTTTGGCCGTTGGGCAGTTCAAGATAATTGACGTTTTCATCTCCGTTGTAGGCGGTCACGGCCGGCGAGGTGGCCGTCGAGGTGGTGAACGGCGCCGTCGCCACCTGCCCGCCTCCAAAAATGTACTGCCCTTGATAGCTGGTGTTGGCCAGCGATTGCACTTCATCCAGAATGCCGGAGATCTGGTTGCCAATGGACTCTACATCGCTCGCATTCATCGTGCCGTTGTTCGCGCTTGTCGCCAACGAAACCGCCTGTGTTAGCTCGGAAACCACGCTGCCCAACGCTGAATCCGCCACCTGCAGCTGGCCCGTAACCACATTCGCGCTCTGCGTAAACGAATCGTCCTGCTGAATCTGGTTGAGCAGCAGGACGTTTTCTCCCGCAGCCACCGGATTCTGGCCTAGCGACGTAATGCTCACGCCGCTCGAAAGCTCCGCGCTCAACTGCTGCTCGTTGGTCTGTGTCTGATCGAGCGAACTTACGAGGTTCGTGATGTAATTGGGATCCACGCGCATCGAATTCCTCCGCTCATCGCTCCCCACCGCTCGCTGCGCATTATGAAACCGCCGTCTCTACACCCAGATTGAGCGCTGAAGTCATGATTGTGTTCAAGAGTGTGAAGACCTGCGAAGCGGCTTGGTAGCTCGACTCCAAAGTGGACATCGCCGCGGCTTCGTCGTTCAAATTCACGCTCGAAAGCGCATCGTTCTGCGTCTGCAATTGGCTCACCGAAGCGTTCTGCGCCGTGTTTTCGGTCTGCACTTCGGAAACCGTCGAGCCCAAAGTCGAAACGAAATTCGAGTAGTAGTTGATGGGCGTTTGGCCGTTCACGATCGACTGACTGGCCAGGGCGCTCATGGCGATGGCGTTCGAATCGTCGCCGGTCCCGTTCCCCAACCCTGCTGCGGCAATCTGATTCGGGTCGGTCATCACCACGGCCATCGACGCGGCGCTCCCCGCCACCTGCGTGGGCTCATTGAAGATGTAGAGCGGCGTCGCCCCCGTGCCGGTGACACCCGCGGCGTTGGTTCCCGTGCCCTCGTCGCCGTCCAGATCGGTCCCCGCGTTGTTGAGCGCGTTGACGCTCGTGGAGATGTTGTAGGCCAGTTGATCGAGCGAGCTGAGCGCGCTGGGAATATCCTGGTCCCGCGCCGTCAGGTACCCGCCCAGCTGCCCGCCGCCCGAAGCCAGCGACGAGGTAATGTCCTGCCCTCCTAAAAAGAAATCCGTAACGCCGTTCACAGTCCCCGTGGTCAATTGATAGTTCGAGCCTTCGGAAACCAGCAACTGCCCGGAGGTGGTCGTCACTGTCAAACCGTTGTTCTCCGTCGTCACCTGATTGATCCCGATCAGTTGCGATAACTGGCTTAGGTCCTGTTGCCGCTGGTCCTCGAGCGTGCCCGCATCGGCGTCCGGCGAGGTGGATTGGATCTCCAGGTTCAGTTGCGCGATGGAGCCGGTGAGCGAATTCACCTGGCTGGCGATGCCGCTGGTGTCCTGGTCCAGGGCCGCGCTCTGCGCATTCAGGCTGCTCGCCGCATTCGAAATATCGCCCGCCAGCGTTGAAGCCGTCGAAAGCACTTGCTCGCGCTCCGCGTTGTCGGTGGAATCGGTCTCAAGCGACGAAAACGAGTCGAAAAAGCTGGTGATGTCGCTGCCGATGTCTCCCGCCGTCGAGCCCGACGAACCAGAATCCGGCGTAAACAGCGCCTGAATGTTGTTCAGCGCCGTCAGGCGCGTGCTCGAAGCCGAGGCCAACTGTTGCTGCTGGTCGAGCCGCTCCTCCAGCACCCGGTCTCGCTGCGAGGTCGCCCCCGTCTCCGTCACGCCGTCGCCCACCAAAGTTCCGTTGATGTCGATCGGCGTGTTTTGCCGCCAATCCGGCGTCTCTGTCGTATATCCGGGCGTATTCGCGTTGGCCACATTGTTGGCGACCACGTTCAAGGCTTCCTGGTCGGCGTCCAGCGCCCCGCTCATCACACTAAAGGCGGAGTTAATCGTGCCCATGTCCGCCCTCCGTTCCCGTCCAGGCGCGCGTCTGTCCTTCGCTGTACTCGAGCCGGCCCGCGCGCATCTCCCTCAGCCGGTTCATCACCTTCAAATTGCCCCGCGTAGCTTCCAGCACGCGCGCAAAGATGGCCATATCCGCGGCAGCCTCGCGCGCCTGGCGCGCCCACGATTGCCGCTCCTCCGCGTTCCTGGGCGTCCTCGTCAGCGCCTGGCAGCAAAGAGCCAGTTCTTCGAGGCGGCCGGTATCCAGGCGGGCCAGCGCCCGCGAGGCCTCGACGACCAGCTCTCTCAACCCCGGCCGCCCCGTATCTGGCTGACCCGCGGACCCTCCCACCCCTTGCATACTCCCGCTTCCCTTCTCTCCGGTGAAACCGCCGCGAACTCCCGTCCAAGCCGCTGCGCCTTTTTCCGTCGCCCGAGCGATCCGGAGCGCTCTACTGTTCGCTCCCTTCTGGTCTGGCCTTCGCTTCGGTCTTCACTTTGGCCTTTGCCTCGGTCTTCGCTCTGGCTGCAACTTCGCTGCCAGCCGCGGAGCCGTCCTGCCTGGGACACTGGCCTCCGCCGGATTACTGGCCGCTTCCCAGCATGGCGTCCACCATCTTCGCCGCCACCGCCGAGGCCGGCACACTGTAGGTTCCGGCAGCCAGCGCCGCCTGAATCGACGTCACCTTCTCCGTGCGCACTCCGTCTTCCGCGGCGGCCTGCGCAACCTCGCTCGCCGCATTGCTCACCGTGGCCCGGTCGGTGTTCAGGGCGCTTCCACTGCCCACCTGGCCCTTGGCTTCAGTCGCCGCCGGCCCAGTCGCATTCACGCCCAGCAGCGACTTCAGGCCCTCCAAACTGTTGCGAATCTCCATGCAAAAAACTCCTTGCCGGACTTATCGGCGCTTCTCTTAATCACTCTAGTCATTTAGAGGCTCTCATCCCGGTATTGCCGTGCAATTCTTCCATTACTTTCCCGCTTCGATGTCCGTCACCAGCGGGGGCGCCGTTTTGGGAAAGCTCCTTCACAATCTGATGGGCAATTCCAAATCCACCCTGCGCGCTGAGCGCATTCCCCAGAGCTTCCGAAGCGAACTCGCCGAGCGCCCCACACGATCCCGCGCCGGAATCGGACTCGGTTCCGGCCAGCGCCGCCATCATCGGTTTGAGAAGCTCTTGCATCATCTGCCCTTCGAATTCGTGCGCCGCCCGCACCAGCCTGGGCTGCGGCGCCGCGCCGGCGCTCGCGTCGCTAGCCGGCAAAGCTGCGGTCAACCCGTGCATCACATCACCTCCAAGTCGGCTTCGAGGGCGCCGGCCTCCTTCATGGCCTGCAAGATGGAGATCACGTCCCGCGCCCCCGCCCCTGTCCGTTGCAATTCCCTTACCAGATCCTCCACCGTGGCGCCTTCTTTCAGGTCGATGCGATTCACCGGCTTATCCTGCGCCTCGATGGCCGTCTGCTCGACCACCTTCGTCGTCCCCGAAGACAGCGGACCGGGCTGCGAGACTTCGATCCGCGCAATGACATTCACGCTCAGGCCTCCGTGCAGAATCGAGACTGGCTGTAGCCGAACGGTGCCCCCGATCACCACTGTCCCGGTGCGCTCGTTCACCACCACGCGGGCGCGCGGATAGACCTCGATCTCGACCGACTCCACCTTGTCCAGTAAAGCCGCGACGTCTTCGCCCGAGGCCACCGCAATCTGCACCCGCCGGCTGTCGACGGCGTGCGCCCGGCCCGCGCCCAACATCCGGTTGATGGCCTCCGCCATCCGTTCGGCGGTGTGGAAATCGGCGTCATCGAGGACCACCCCCACGGTGCGCATCTGGCTCAAATCGAAGGGGACCGGCCGCTCCACCAGGCCGCCGCCGGGGATTCGCGCCGTGGTGGGGTGATTCATCTGCCTGGTGTTGCCGGCCGAAGCGACCATATACCCGCCCAGGACCAGCGCTCCTTGCGCCTGGGCGAAGATCTGCCCGTCCGGACCGTAAAGAGGGGTCATCAACAGGATTCCCCCCTCGAGCGAGCGCGCATCCCCAGCCGAGGAAACGGTGATGTCGATCTTGTCGCCCGCCCGGCTGAAGGGCGGCAGCGTGGCGACGATGAAGACCGCGGCCATATTCTTCACCTGCATGTTGCTGGCGCTGTTCGAGCCGGTCTGGGGCACCGTCACCCCCATCCGCTCCAGCGCCGAAACCAGCGTCTGCGCGGGAAAGACGGTTTGCGAGCTGTCGCCCGTGCCGCGCAGACCCACCACCAATCCGTAGCCCACCAACTGGTTGTCGCGAATGCCCTCGATGTTGGCTACGTCCTTGATCCGCGCTTGCTCGCCCCCCTCCTGCGCCGGCGCCGGCGCCAACGCCAGGACCCAGACAAGCGCCAAAGCCGCCCACCACCAAACGGCCAGTCGAGTTGTTCCTATCAGCCCGCGCATCGTCGCCACCGGTGTTGCAATTCCTTTTCCGTGATCAGCGATCAGTTCACAGTTCACAGTGATCGGTTCTCAGCTCACAATGCACAGTCCTTCTTCCATCGTCCAAACCGATAGCCCTATTCCCCAGTTCTTAATTCCGACTCCATAGACACTTTCTCCAAGGCCCCATCTTCAAAAGATCAGGATCCGCTGCAACCAACGCACGAGCGGGTTCTGGCGGTAGGTGGAGTCGTTCACGATCCCTTTGCCGGTCACTTCCAGTTCCAGATCGGTCATGGCCGTCGACTGCACCTGGTTCTGGCTGCTCACGTCCTCGGGCCGCACCAGCCCGCGCAACTGGATGAGCTGGGTTTGCTGGGAGAAGGTCAACTGCCGGGTCGCCTGCACTACCAGCATTCCGTTGGGCAGCACGTCCACCACCTCGGCGCCAAACGTGGTCGTCAGGCTGGAGTCCGTCGTGCTCTGTCCCTGCGCCGTAAGCCCCGAGGACGCGGTCGCGCCCACCAGGTTCTGCAAACTGTTTGAGGCCTTCAGCGCGCCGAACAGAGATGTCAGCCCGGAGTTGGCGTTCGACGCCCGGGAATCTTTCACCTGTCCGTCGGTGGAGGCGGTCAAACTCTCGCTCACCACGATCATGACTACGTCGTGCAGCCGGAAGGCCTTCACGTCGGTGCCGAGCCTCACCAGTGCGCCTTGCGGGCTCCAGATCGAGCCCGGAGTCCGCACCTCCGCCGCTTGCTGCGCACGCACCCGCTCAATATAGTTGCGCAGCGCTGTCTCCGGCGGCGTGGCTTTGGCCGCATCCACGGGTTTCGATTTCTTCGCGATCACTGTCTGCGACAGGTTCAAGACCACGGCCAGGCCCAGCGCGAGGACAACCGAAACCTGCGGTCTGTTCATGGCTGCGCTCCAATCTCCTCGGCGAAGGCTGCGCGCCCGGGGCCCAGAGCTACCGCCCGCACCACCTTGCCTCCGATGGCCAGGCGCACTCTGAAGACCGACCCGATTCTGGCCGGATTCAGCGCCACTGCCTCGAGCCGCGCCTCGACCACCGGCGAATTCTCCTCGACAATCAGCCGCTCTCCCGCATGAATCACGGGGACGCGCGCCGCGGCCGCGCCAGCCCCTGGGCTGACCGTCGACCCGGGGGGCGTCGCGGTGGTTGAACGGCTGCCCCACGGTCGCCTCAATCTCCCCACGCTTCGTTTCTCCAGCACCCATCGCCCCGGTCCGCCCGGGTCGTTGCGATCGCGCAACAGCAACCAGCAATCTCCGGAACTGGGATCGTCAATCTCCCGAAAGATGTCGCTTTGGATTTGCGCCTCCGGCTGGAGCGCCGCCGGCGGGACAAGAGGCGACGCGGCTTCCACTCCCGCACCTTGCCCAGTGACGCCTTGCGCGCAGGCCAGCACCGACGCCGCCACCCAGACCGCCACCCTCCTTCCG
>JASHTU010000048.1 GCA_030040395.1 Acidobacteriaceae bacterium | reverse complement strand
GATGACCGCGATGGCGGCCTTGTCTTCAATGTCCACATAGATCTTGCCATGGCCATCGGTTGCGGCCTCTTCGGAAGCGCCGCCAATGTCGATGGTTCCCAGGATCGAGCCGTCCTTGTCGTCGAGGATGGTCACGTTGGGCTGCGCGTGGCTGAGGACGTAGAAGTGATGGTTGTAGGGGTCGTTGAGGTAGCCGTCGGGATTGCCGCCAACGTCGATCTTTTTGATGATGGCGAAGGTGTGGGCGTCGAACATCGTCACCGGCTTCGAGGTGGCGAAGCCGTGGCCGGTCGCGGTGTCCACCGCGCCGCCGTGGCCGCTCACGCCGGGGATGTCGCCGATTTGGGCCAGGGTGTCGAGGTTATAGACGCCGATGTGTCCGGCGGGGCCGGAGCGGGCAGCGAAGAGGCTGCGCCCATCCGGGTCCGCGGTGACGTAGTCGAATCCGCCTTCGCCTCCGACCATTTGAATCTTGAGCACCCTGTACGGGCCGCTTTCCTGCGCGGCGGCAGGTCCGGCAGAGCTCAGCGGAACGGCGAGTGTTGCCAGGGCGAGCGTTGCAATCATGAGCGGCTTGGCCGGCATGGCGAGTCCTCCACGGAAAGCTTTGGCGAGCCATCGACCGGCTCCGAAGGTTGGCGACGGGAAAGAATGGACAATCTTTCTATGCATCGAGGATACACGCGGCGGAAAAAAGTCGAACGAATTTCCGCGGAATCCCTCTTCATCCACGCCCGCTCGGCCGGTAAAGCGAAGGAAACTCTAGAGCCTGTCATTAACTTTCGCGCGAGGCGGTTTGGTTCCTGCGGCCCGAGTAGAATGATTTTGGAAACGTCGCGGCGATGGACCGGCCGCCTCTTGCGCGGAAAGGATCGACGACCCTGATTCTGGATAAATTCAGCTTGAAAGGCAGAGCCGCGCTGGTGACGGGATCGTCGCGAGGACTGGGCGCGGCGATTGCATTGGCGCTGGCCGAGGCTGGCGCGCGGGTTGCAGTGCACGGCTCCAGGGCGGTTCCGGAGGCTACGGAGAGGCGGCTCGACGCAATCGGAGCGGAGCATACGGCCCTGGTGGGTGACGTGGGCGATGCAACGGTTTGCGCCATGCTGGTCGAGGAAACAATCCAGCGTTTCGGCGCGCTCGATATCCTGGTGAACAATGCGGGCATCATTCGCCGTTCGCCCGCGGTCGACTACTCAGAAGAAGATTGGAAGACGATGATCGAAGTGGATCTTTCCAGCGTCTTCCGGTTGACTCAACGTGCGGGGCGGCACATGCTGGCCCGCGGCTCGGGGAAGATCATCAACATCGCGTCGCTGCTGGCGTTTCAGGGTGGAATCCTGGTGCCCGCGTACACCGCGGCCAAGGCCGGCGTGGCGCAACTCACTAAGGCCTTCGCCAACGAGTGGGCGGCCAAGGGTGTCAATGTAAACGCCATTGCGCCCGGCTACATGGCCACCGATAATACGGAGGCGTTGCAAAAAGATCCCGTGCGCTCGCGGCAGATTCTGGAGCGGATTCCCGCCGGGCGGTGGGGCAATCCCGAAGACTTGGCGGGAGCCGCGGTGTTTCTGGCGTCGGCGGCCAGCGATTATGTGCACGGGCATATTCTGGTGATCGATGGCGGCTGGATGAACCGGTAGGCTGGGATCAGGGATCTTTGCAGAAGGCGCGCCAAAATCCTGTATGGACACTCGGTTGTGACGAACGTTGCTAAGCGCGGAGGCGAAAATGGAACAAGGTTCCCGTTCTTTTGGATCAGTCCTGCGGCGCCCGAGCGCTTTTCTGCCTGTGGCGATGTCGCTCGCGGCCCTTGCGGTGGTGATGGTTCATCTCGCCCTCTGGGGTATGGCCCGCCAGCCCGATGAAGGCGCCGCTGCCCACCTTTGGCAGATCCTCATGGCCGGTCAGGCGCCGCTTTTGGCGTTCTTCGCCATCAGGTGGCTGCCGCGTGCCCCCAGGCAATCGCTTTCCGTGCTTGCACTGCAAGCCGGAGCGCTGCTGGCGTCCGCGGCCCCCGTCTATCTCCTCCACTGGTAGCCGGAAATCAAGCGAGGGAGCACGGGCCGCTACAATCGGCAAGAGGGGTTATTTATGAGCGAGGGCGCGGTCGTCTACCAATCCACCCAAGGGGCGCATAGCACCCGCCCGGAGCCGGGCGTGCAACGCGAAGTGCTGGCGCATAACCCGCAGTTGATGCTGGTGCGCCACCATTTTGACAAGGGATGGACGGGCGCGCGCCACAGCCATCCGCACCACCAGCTTGTCTATGTGATTAGCGGGCGCATCCGGTTTGAAGCCGAGGGCAAAAGCTGGGAGATGCACGCCGGCGACAGCGTGGCCGTCGAAGGCGGCGTGGAGCACCTGGCCGCCGCGCTCGAGGCCTCCGAGGTGCTGGACGTGTTTGCTCCGTATCGCGAAGATTTCGCCTAAGCCCGGCGGATGCGCATTCCCGGCCAAAAGAGTCCCGGCTTAATTTGAGGAGGCGACGAACAAGACCATGAGAGCGCGATGGATGGGCACGGCGGCGTTAGCGGTTCTGTGCGCCGGTTCAGCCGGACAAGTGGCCCGGCCGCAGGAGATTATCGGAATTGCGCACATTGCCCTGCGCGCCAGCGATCTCGACCGCGAAGTCAACTTCCTGGGCAAGCTCGGCTTCGAAGAATCTTTCACCAATGTGGAGGACGGCAAAGTCCTCCAGGTCTTTGTCAAGATCAACGATCTGGAGTTTATCGAAGTGTATCCGCAAACCGATCCCTCGCAGCCTCTCGGCCCGATGCACGTCTGTTACGAAGTGGACGACCTGAAAGGGTTGAACAAGCTTTACTTGCAACACGGACTGAAGCCCACGCCGGTGCAAACGGCGGCGGCCGGCAACCTGCTCTTCTCACTCCAGGATCCCGATGGACAGACAATCGAGTTCACGCAATACATGCCGGGTTCGCGGCAGATGTTGGACCGGGGAAATCACCTTGGCGTGCAGCGTGTTTCCGACCAACTGCTGGGACTCGAGCAGCCGGTCCAGAACATGGCGGCGGCGAACCGGTTCTATTCCACCCTCGGCTTTAACGAGCTGCCGGAGGGCGCAAATTTGCGGCTAAGCATCTCGTCCAACGCCGACGTGCGCATCGAGCTGCACCCCGCGCGGCGGGGCGATGCGCCGGAATTGCTTTTTCCGATAGCAGACGCGCGCGCCACGACCGATGAGCTGCGGAGGAACAAGCTTAAGGTGATTCGGGACAACAAGCTGGTGTTTGTGCGCGACCCGGACGGGAATAACTTCGTTTTTCTGCAAACATCGAATGCCGCTTCCGCGTCCCATGGAGTCAAGGATCTGATTCCGTGGCGCCACAAGTAGAAACGGGACAGAACCAGGCCGGCCAAGGCATCCCGGCGTGGTAGAGCTGATCAACTCCCGCACGCCTGTCAACCCCTCCGCCTCACCACCCAACCTCATCCCCCTCATTCCAAAAGATTATTTTTCTCCGCAACCTTGCCGGTTATTTCCGCCAAATCGCTAGAATAGTTTTAGGTGGCAGAACGGGGCGATTTCGTATTCGGAAGACGGCCCGGGAGCGGTGGCAAAGCACAGCCGCCATCCCCGGGCCATCTGCTTCTTGCCACTGCCTTGTGGCCCCTTCGCAGTTAGGTTCAGCCTGGGGTGGCGCCAAAAACGCGGCAAGGCGCCCAAAAATTGCCCGTAAGTCCTTATTATTGAGGATTTTAAGATCTAACCCCTTTATTATCAAGAATTTAGACCCAGTACTGAATAGTATAAGTGATTGCAAACAAAACACTTAACCCCTCCAGAAGAGGGGGGTAGGGGGGCGGGGTAACTGAAAAGTAAATGGCGTGCCGGCACATCAAACCCAAGAGTGGCTCGGAAATTTCTTGAAGCCGTTCTGTGCGGGATTTGAAGCGCACGAATCTAACGGCGCGAGGTCAGGCGCCCGCAGGACGACTCGGGCTGGCGACGCCAAGCTCCTGGATCAGCCTTTGGCGGTCGCGAGGCGCCGATTGACTTCATCCCAGTTCACGACATTCCACCACGCGGCCAAATATTCCGGACGGCGGTTCTGATACTTCAGATAATAGGCGTGCTCCCAGACGTCGTTGCCGAGGATGGGGTAATGACCTTGCGAGAGGGGAGAATCCTGGTTGGCCGTGGTGATGACCTTGAGCTTGCCGTCGATCAGGACAACCCAACCCCAGCCGGAGCCGAACTGCTTGGCGGTGGTTTCGTTGAAGGTTTTCTTGAAGCTCTCAAAGTCGCCGAAGTCGGTGGCGATCTGGTTGGCGATGGCGCCGGTGGGTTCGCCGCCGATGCCGGGCGTTTGGGGCGGGCCCATCAACTTCCAGAAGGCGCTGTGATTGGAGTGGCCGCCGCCATTGTTGCGGACCGTGGTGCGGATGTCCTCGGGAACCTTGGCGAGGTCGCGCAGCAGGTCGTCGGGAGACAGGGCGGCAAGATTGGGATGGTTGGCGAGTGCGGCGTTGACGTTGTTGATGTACGCCTGGTGATGCTTGTCGTGGTGAAGTTTCATGGTCTCAGCGTCGATAAAGGGTTCGAGCGCGGCGTAGTCGTAGGGAAGGGGCGGCAATTCATAAGCCATAGGGAAGTTTTTCCTCCGTTTCCAATTGTAGTGTGGGAGTTAAACCGGGTGTCCGGTTGCGAATAGAAAGGTTTTCGCGACGCCCTGTCCATTCGATCAAAGTTAAGTTTCTGGGTCGGCAGGGTCGCTCCGCAGTGGAGGCCTG